>JAFZRG010000238.1 GCA_017619985.1 Bacillota bacterium
CTTTTTCTTCATTGGAAAAACAGATGAAGAATTGTCGCTTGTATGTAAGACGGAAGACGTACCAGCCAAAACGATCGAGCATGATGACGGATGGAAAGGATTCCGCATCCAGGGAACGCTGGACTTTTCATTGATCGGGATCCTGTCAAAGCTGTCAGGTATCCTGGCAGATCATAAAATAGGCATCTTTGCAGTTTCGACATATAATACAGATTATATCCTTGTGAAGGAAGAAAACTTTGACGGGGCATTAAAGGTCTTGGCATCTGAAGGATATACAATAGTATGAATGCCGGATTGACGGAGGGGAAAAAGGTGAACGATTATAATGAGGATTTTTGGAATGCATTAGATGTGTTAGTGAATACTTCCGAAATCGTGATCGACAGACCGAAAGGATCCGCCCATCCCAGGTTTCCGGGTTTTATATATCAGGTCGACTACGGTTATTTGAGAGATACTTCCTCTATGGATGGAGCAGGAATCGACGTATGGGTCGGCAGCGGTAAGAAAACAGTCGATGCCGTCATGTGCATCGTTGATTTAATGAAGCGGGACTCTGAGATCAAGATACTGATCGGCTGTACGGAAGAGGAAAAGATGGAAGTATATAAAACGCATAATGAAACGCAATATATGAAAGGCGTTTTAATACGTCGATAAATTGGGATTTGTGGAGGTGTTTTCGGATGAACGATAATAAAAACAAGAACAATAGCTCATATGGTCTGGCGATCGGTATGTGCATAGGACTTGCAATCGGAACAGCAATCGGTGCAGCAACCCATAATATCGGATTGTGGATGCCGGTCGGTCTGTGTTTGGGTCTGGTGTTGGGGATAAACAGCGGAGAGGATAACGAGGACGACACGGACGATAAACAGTAGGGATTCAGGTTCGGTTTTGTGGAGACAAGTATGGAATTGATTAAGATAAATGCGGAAGATGCGGATAGGATCGCCCCTCTTATAGCTGAGTTTCGAGTTCAATTAAAGTCCTTTAAAGGAATCGAGTCGTTGCCGGATATGGAAGCAGGCAAAGAAGAAATCTTTGAGTTTTTGAGATCCGGTTTTCCGGTGTATGCTGTGAAAGATACCGGCGATTTCATGGGTTATATCGTATGCAGAATCGATGAGCCCTGTCTATGGGTGGAACATATTTTTGTAAAAGAAGATCGTCGAAGAAAAGGCATTGCTACAATGCTTTTTAATAAAGCTGAAGAGATAGCTGCATCGATGGGCGAAGATACCGTCTATAACTTTGTCCATCCGAATAACGAAGGCATGATCCGATTTCTCCGCTCAAAAGGCTATACCGTTCTGAATATGATCGAGATAAGAAAACCATACGAGGGGGAAGAACCTACTACGAAGATACATGTAGAAAAAGAGGTTTTTGACTATTAACTTCCAACCGGACCGGCCTGCGCGGCCGGTCTTTTGTGTTTTGTGAAGACGCCCGGGCCGGCTCCGGTGCGGCACTGTCTGAGAGAATCGTCTGTGTTTCCGGTTTCTGAGCGTAATCAGTTTCGGACGCGCGCTTAGGCGCTGCGGCGAAGCGTTGCTCGAGGCCGATTTTGCATAGACAAAACCGGCCGAGGTCGCGCAGCGGTTCCGAAACTGCACGCGAAAGAAACCGTCGAAACACCAGATTCTCGAATTCTGTGCCAAACCGGAGCCGGCCCGGGCGCCTCTTTATCTGCAAACGACTTTGTGGTAATATTATTATGTATGACTATGCGCAATCTTCTCCTGAAAATCGCATATGACGGCACGAACTTCCACGGCTGGCAGCGCCTGCCGGGCGAACGCACCGTCTGCGGCACGGTCGAGGAGGCCCTCTCGCGCGTGCTGGGCCGCGAAGTGAAGATCGACGGCTGCAGCAGGACGGACGCCGGCGTGCACGCGCTGGGTCAGACCGCGACGCTGCTGCTCGAGGATCACGGCATCCCCACAGAGCGCATCAAAAAGGCCCTGACCGACAGCCTCATCACGCAGAAGCGCGAAGGCGTCGGCGAGATAGAGATCCTTGACGTGAAGGAGATGCCCGAAGGCTTCCACGCCCGCTACAGCGCGAAAGGGAAGGAATATCTGTACAAGATCCGCAATGCCGAAAGTCCGGACATCTTCAAGCGCACGCGTTACTATCAGATCGCGCCGCCGCTGGACGTTGAAGCCATGCGCCGCGCGGCGGGTCACATCATAGGCACGCACGACTTCGCCTGCTTTCAGACGGCGGGCGGCACGCCCCGGGAGACGACCGTGCGCACCATCTGGGCGCTGGATCTCCTGCAGGACGGCGAATACATCACGGTCTCCATCAAGGGAGACGGATTCCTATACAACATGGTCCGCATCATCGTCGGCACGCTCGTGGAAGTGGGGCTGGGCAAGAGAGATGCGGACGAACTGACCGATATCATAGCATCGAAAGACAGGGGCCGGGCCGGGCATACGGCGCCGCCCCAGGGACTTTACCTGAAAGAGGTGTTTTACGATGAGCCAGAGACCAAGCTGGGATGAATACTTCATGGAGATGGCGGAACTTGCCCGCAAGCGCAGCACCTGTCTGCGCCGGAGCGTAGGCGCCGTGATCGTGAAGGATAACCGGGTCATCGCGACAGGCTACAACGGCGTGCCCAGAGGCATACGCCACTGCGAAGAGACGGGATGCCTGCGGCAGCAGCTGAACGTGCCTTCGGGCAAAATGCACGAGCTGTGCCGGGGCCTGCACGCGGAGCAGAACGCCATCATCCAGGCGGCCTGCATGGGCAGCAGCATCGAGGGAGGCACGCTTTACTGCACGACGCAGCCCTGCGTCATCTGCACGAAGATGATCATCAACGCCGGCATCAGACGCGTGGTCATCAAGGAGACTTATCCGGACGAACTTGCGCAGGAAATGGCTGCGGAAGCGGGTCTGGTGATCGACGTTTTGGAAGGTGCGCATGAGTAGCTACGCTGTAACGTTTCTTCTGGCCATGTTCGTGACCGCGGTCGCAACGCCCGTCGCCATCAAAGTCGCGCCGAAGATCGGCGCGGTGGACGTACCCAGGGACAACCGGCGCATGCACAAGCGGCCGGTCCCGCGGTTCGGCGGCATCGCGATCTATCTCGGCGTGCTCGTCGGGTTTATCCGGTTGGGCGTCTGGAACGAGCAGATCCTCGGACTGCTCGTCGGGTCGACCCTCATCCTGATCCTGGGCATCGTCGACGACATCAAGGGCATGCCGGCCAAGGTCAAGCTGGCCGGGCAGATCGCCTGCGCCGCGATCCTGTATTTCTATACGATACAGATCCGCGGCATGGCGAACGTGCTGCCGTGGGGACCTTGGTACATCGCTTTCCCGAAAGCGGTCGCTTTCCTGGTCACCGTGCTCTGGATCACGGGCATCACGAACACCATCAACCTGATCGACGGCCTGGACGGCCTGGCGGCAGGTATCACCTGCATCGCCTGCCTGTCCGTCGCCTACACGGCTTACGTCACGAACCGGGCGGAGACCTGCATGCTCATCCTGGGCCTCGCGGGCGCTACGCTGGGCTTTCTGATCTGGAATTTCTATCCGGCGAAGATCTTCATGGGGGACGCGGGCAGCATGCTTTTAGGCTATCTGCTGGCGAGCGTGTCGCTGATCGGTGATAAGCCGACGAAGGGCACGACGCTGTTCGCGACGATCATCCCCATCCTGATCCTGGCGCTGCCCATCTTCGACACCGCCTTCGCCATCGTGCGCCGCATGGCGCATCACAAGCCCATCATGCAGGCGGACAAGGGCCATCTGCACCACCGCATCATGGCCATGGGCTTCGGGCAGAGGCGCACGGTCCTGGCGCTGTACTGCATCAGCGCCATCATGGGCGTCGCGGGCATCCTGTGGACGCTCCACGTACGCCTTGCCTGCGCAGTGCTCGCGGTCATCGCCGGCATGCTCATCTTCATCTTCCTGGGCATCGGCATCGTGCACGAGCCCGAGGAAAAGAAAGAAGATCTCGAATATCACGAGGAAGAATAGTCTATGAAAGTCATGTCTGTTTTCGGGACCCGTCCCGAAGCGATCAAAATGGCGCCGCTGGTGCGCCTTCTGCAGGATGACCCGTCCGTCGAATCCGTGCTCTGCGTGACCGCGCAGCACCGCGAGATGCTCGACCAGGTCCTGGACCTGTTCGAACTGACGCCGGATTACGACCTGAACATCATGCAGCCCAACCAGACGATCTCCATGATCACGGCGAACGTGCTGACCGGCATGGAACCCGTGCTGCAGAAAGAGCGGCCCGACGTCGTGCTGGTGCACGGCGACACGAGCACCACGTTCGTGACCTCGCTGGCCTGCTTTTACCAGCAGATCGCGGTGGGTCACGTGGAGGCGGGCCTTAGGACGGGCGACAAATATTCGCCGTTCCCCGAGGAGATGAACCGGGTTCTGACCGGCCACATCGCGGATATCCACTTCGCGCCGACGGAACGCAACCGGCAGAACCTGCTGGCCGAGAACATCGCGGACGAAAAGATCGTCATCACCGGCAACACCGTGATCGACGCGCTGCTGCAGGTCGCGGGCAAGCCGTACGAGTTCGAGGACGAGACGCTGAAGAGCCTCGATTTCGAAGGAAAGAAGGTCATCACCGTCACGTGCCACCGGCGCGAGAACCTGGGCGAATACATGGCGCACATCTTCTCGGCCATCGCGGACATCGCGCGCGAGTTCAAGGACGAAGTCGAAGTCGTCTACCCCGTGCACCTGAACCCGAAGGTGAGAGCGGAGGCGGACGAATACCTGAAGGGCATCGAGAACGTGCATCTGATCGAACCGCTGACCTACCAGCCGTTCGTGAACCTCATGGCCCGCTCGTACTTCATCCTGACGGATTCGGGCGGCATGCAGGAAGAGGCCCCGGCGCTGGGCAAACCGGTGCTGGTCGTGCGCCGCGAGACCGAGCGGCCCGAAGCCATCGAAGCCGGCACGGCGAAGCTGGCGGGCGTGGAGAAGCAGACCATTTACGAGATGGCGAAGCAGCTGCTGACGGATAAAGACGCTTACGACGCCATGGCGCACGCGGTCAACCCCTACGGGGACGGACACGCCTGCGAGCGCATCGTCGCGGCATTGAAAGACAGATTCGGAGCGGGCGGAGCCTGCTGAAAGGAGGACACCATGAAGCTTTATATCGTAGACGCGTTTACCGATCAGGTGTTCGGCGGCAACCCGGCGGGCGTCGTGTACATCCCAGCCGGCGCAGACTTCCCCGACGACGAGACCATGCGCAAGACCGCGGCTGAACTGCGCTATTCTGAGACTGCGTTCCTCAAAGAGCTGGGCGGCAAGAAGTATCACGTGCGCTACTTTACGCCGGCGGCGGAAGTGGATCTGTGCGGCCACGCGACGATCGCCACGTTCTACACGCTGC
>JAFZRG010000030.1 GCA_017619985.1 Bacillota bacterium
CCTCGAAGACCACTTCATGGGCAAGCTGTCCGGCATCCCCATGGGCTGCGACTGCTGCTACACGAACCACATGATGGCCGACCAGAACGACATCGAAAACCTCGCCCTGCTGCTGGGCAGCGCGGGCGTCAACTATATCCTCGGCGTACCCACCAGCGACGACGTCATGCTGAACTACCAGACGAACGCGTACCACGACGTGAACGCCGTGCGCGAGATCCTGGGGCTGCATCCGATCGACGAATTCGAACGCTGGCTGGAAAAGATGGGCATCATGGAGAACGGGCGCTTAACGAAGCGCGCCGGTGACCCGACCATCTTCACGACGCGCAGTAATTTCTAGAGGGGAGGGAGAGACATGCTTGACGAAAGACTCATCGCCCTCATCACGGAAGAGGTCATAAAGCAGCTGACGGCAAACGGCCGGGTCGTGCTGCCGGACCGGCCGCCCGCGGAATACGCGGCGGAAAGCCCGGCACCTTCCGCAGGCAACCCCGTCGGCACCGACCGTCTGCTCGAAGACCCGCTCGATCCGGAAGCGCTGGAGCGCATGAAGAAGCGCACCACCGCCCGTATCGGCGTCGGCAAGGCAGGCGCGAGGCTCAAGACGCAGACCATGCTGGCCTTGCGGGCCGACCACGCCAGAGCGCAGGACTCGGTCTTCGCGGACGTGGATCCGGCCTTTATCGAACGGCTGGGCCTTTTATCCATCGAGTCGCAGGCCGGCGACCGCAACACGCACATCACCCGGCCGGACCTGGGCAGAAAGATCTGCCCGAAAGGCGTCGAAGCCCTGCGGCAGCACTGCGAGATGTCCCCCGACGTGCAGATCTACGCGTCGGACGGCCTGTCGAGCGCGGCGATCGAGGCCAACCTCGAAAAGATCCTGCCGGTGCTGACGGAAGGCCTGCAGGCGAAGGGCTTAAAAGTCGGAACGCCGTTCTACATGCGCTTCGGGCGCGTGGCGGCGGAAGACCAGGTCGCGGAAGTGCTCGGCGCCAAAGTCGTGTGCGTGCTCATCGGCGAACGCCCGGGCCTCGCCACCGCGGAATCCATGAGCGCCTACATTGTGTACAATTCGTACGTGGGCATCCCCGAAGCAAAGCGCACGGTCGTCTCCAACATCCACAAGGACGGCCTGACCGCCGTGGAAGCGGGGGCCTACATCACGGAAGTCATCCAGCAGATCCTCGACCGCAAGGCGAGCGGCGTGGATCTGGTGAAATAAAGGAGGGCCTGCTATGACAGGAGAAAGAATACAGACGAAAGTCCTGAGTGTGCAGATGCTCCCCAACGCGGACAGGCGGCTGCTGGAGCGCCTGCAGGTGCCCGAAGGCCACTGCAGCCTCGGCCTGCTGACGACGGACTGCGACGACGTATCGTACGCGGCCCTGGACGAAGCCACGAAGAAGGCGGACGTCAAGGTGGTCTACGCGAAGAGCATGTACGCGGGCTCGGGCAACGCCAGCACGGCGCTGGCGGGCGAGTTCATCGGCATCCTCTCGGGTCCCGACCCGGCGGAGGTCAAGAGCGGGCTCGAAGCGGCCGTCAGCTACATGGTCCACGACGCGGCCTTCTACACGGCCAACGACGACGGAAGCGTCGTGTACTTCGCGCAGCTGATCTCGCGCTGCGGGTCATACCTCGCGGAGATCGCGGACGTACCTGCAGGGACGTCCATCGCCTACCTGATCGCGCCGCCCATGGAAGCGATGATGGGCCTGGACGCGGCGGTCAAGGCGGCGGGCGTGGAACTCAGGGTCTTCTACGGACCGCCCACGGAGACGAACTTCGCCGGCGGACTGCTGGTGGGCGAACAGTCGGCCTGCCAGTAAGCCTGCGAAGCATTCGCAAGAACGGTAGAACAGATCGCGGCATCGCCGCTTTCGGTATAGAAAGGAGGCAGGAAAGCATTGGAATTCGACAAAGATCTGCAATCCATACAGGAGATACGCAACCTCGTCGCGAACGCTAAGGCGGCCCAGGCGGAGTATGCAGAGTACACCCAGGAGCAGATGGATAAGATCTGCCTGGCGGTCACGAAGGCATGCGAGCAGAATCTGGAGAAGCTCGCGAAGATGGCGAACGAAGAGACCGGCTACGGCATCTGGCAGGACAAAGTCCTGAAGAACAAGCTGGGCAGCACCATCACCTACGAGACCTTCAAGGACATGAAGTGCGTCGGCATCCTGAAGGAAGACAGGGAAAAGAAACTGATCGAGGTCGGCGTGCCCATGGGCGTGGTCGCGGCCCTCATCCCCTCGACGAACCCCACGTCGACGGTGATGTACAAGAGTCTCATCTGCCTGAAGTCCGGCAACGCCATCATCATCAGCCCGCATCCCGGCGCGCTGAAGTGCATTCTGGAGACGTACAGGATCATCTCCCAGGCCGCGAAATCGGCCGGCGCACCTGACAAGATCGTCCAGTGCGTGTCCATCCCGACGATGCAGGGCACGGACGCGCTGCTGAAGCACAAGGACATCGGCATCATCCTGGCGACCGGCGGCGAAGCGATGGTCAAGGCGGCCTATTCGTCCGGCAACCCGGCGCTCGGCGTGGGACCCGGCAACGGCCCGTCCTTCATCGAAAAGAGCGCGGACATCCCGAACGCGATCCGGCGCATCTTCGACTCGAAGACCTTCGACAACGGCACGATCTGCGCATCCGAACAGAGCATCGTCACGGAGCGGTGCATCAAGGACAAGGTGATCGAAGAGGCGAAGCGCCAGGGCGGCTACTTCCTCAGTCCCGAGGAATCCGACAAGGTCGGGCGCTTCATCATGAGAGCGAACGGCACGATGAACCCGAAGATCGTCGGCAGATCCGCGCAGGTCATCGCCGACATGGCGGGCATCTCGATCCCGGCAGGAACGCGCGTGCTGATCTCACCTCAGACGACCGTGGGCAAGGACAACCCCTATTCGAGGGAAAAACTCTGCCCGATCCTGGCCTTCTACGTGGAGGAGAACTGGCAGGACGCCTGCAAGCGCAGCATCGAGATCCTGTTCAACGAGGGCAAGGGCCACACGATGACCATCCACAGCCAGGACGAGAGCGTCATCCGCGAATTCGCCCTGAAGAAGCCCGTTTCGAGGCTTCTCGTGAACACGCCCGGCGCGCTGGGCGGCGTGGGAGCGACCACTTCTCTGACCCCGGCCTTCACCTTAGGCTGCGGCGCGGTGGGAGGGTCCGCGACGTCGGACAACGTCAGCCCCATGAACCTCATCAATATCCGCAGAGTCGCTTACGGCATCTGCGAACTGGCCGACCTGCGCAAGGGCAGTCCGGTCCCGGCACAGCCTGCTGCGGCGGGTCACAGCGCCGGTAAATTCAGCTACAACTCTGACGCGCCCGGTGAGGCGGCCAGAGCGGCAACATATACGAGACAAGACGTAGAAAATATTACAAGGGCCGTACTTGCAAGGCTCAGCAAACAGTAGGATCTGATATCCAGGAGGAAAGAAAATGGCAACTTTACAGGCACTCGGAATGGTCGAAACCAAGGGACTCGTCGCATCCATCGAAGCAGCGGATGCCATGGTCAAGGCAGCGAACGTCAAACTGATCGGAAAGGTCCACGTAGGCGGCGGCCTCGTGACCGTCATGGTCAGAGGCGACGTCGGCGCGGTCAAGAGCGCGACGGACGCAGGCGCTGCGGCAGCGGAAAGAGTCGGCGAACTCATCTCCGTACACGTCATCCCCAGACCCCACGACGACGTGGAGTACATCCTGCCGACGCTCAAGGGCAGCGACAAGTAGTTTCAGGAAGGAGAACGCACAATGGCAACGTTACAGGCATTAGGAATGATCGAGACCAAGGGTCTCGTCGCTTCCATCGAGGCGGCGGACGCCATGGTCAAGGCAGCGAACGTCAAGCTGATCGGCAAAGTCCACGTGGGCGGCGGTCTCGTGAGCGTCATGGTCAGAGGCGACGTCGGCGCGGTCAAGGCGGCGACTGACGCAGGCGCGGCAGCGGCCGGCAGAGTCGGCGACCTCGTCTCCGTGCACGTCATCCCCAGACCCCACGACGACGTGGAATTCATCCTGCCCACTCTGGAAGGCAAGTAGGAAGACCCGCTGCAAGGCAGCAGGAGCATAAATTATGGATTACAACGAGAAAGACATACGCCAGATGGTGGAGGGCGTCTTAAAAGGGCTTGGTGCTGCTCCGGCAGCCGGCGGGCCCTGCTGCGGCGATCCCTTCCCGGTGGAAGTCTCGGCGCGGCACGTGCACGTGACGAAAGAAGCGGCGGAGATCCTGTTCGGAAAAGGCTATGAGCTGCACAAGAAGAAGATGCTCAGCCAGCCCGGCGAGTTCCTGGCGGAGGAGCGGGTCAAGCTCGTGACCCCGAAGGGGCAGATCGAGAACGTCGCCGTGCTCGGCCCGGAGCGCAAGGCCGTCCAGGTGGAACTTTCCGCCACGGACGCGAAGAGCCTGGGCCTGAAGGCGCCGGTCAATCTGTCCGGCGACCTGAGCGGCGCGGCCGACGTGCTGATCATGGGTCCCGCGGGATGCCTGCAGGCGAACGGTTCGGTGATCATCGCCAAAGCCCACCTGCATCTGACCCCCGCGGACGCGCAGCATTACGGCCTGTCCGACGGGCAGATCGTCAGCGTGCGCGTGGATTCGCAGCGGCCGATCACGTTTGACGGCATCGTCTGCAGAGTGAGGAGCGACATGGCCCTCGCCATGCACATCGACTTCGACGAAGCGAATGCCGGCATGATAGGCCCGGACGCTGTAGGACGCCTCGCAGCTTGCGGCTGCGGCGTTTCGCAGCCTGCCTCGGCAGCGCAGAGCGCGCCTCAGAAGCGGACGTTCACGCCCCAGTGGAAGGCGCCTTATCCCTCGCCTGCGGCGCACAGCAGAAAGCTGATCACCGAGGCGGACGCGCGGCAGATGAAGGCCGGCATCGAGCGGGGCGGCACAGTGCGCATCCCGAAGGGCACGATCGTGACCCCCGCAGCAAGAGATATCTTCACCAATGCCAGGATCAAGCTGGAAATGGTGTAAAAGGAGTAGCAGATGATTATTTGCAAAGTGATAGGACACGTCTGGGCGACGAAGAAGGAGCCCGACCTGGAAGGCCTCAAGCTGATGGTCGTCCAGGAAGACGAACCCAAGACCGACAAGACCTACGTGGCGGCTGACGTGGTAGGCGCGGGCATCGGCGAACGCGTGATCGTCGTCTCCGGCAGCACGGCCCGCAAGGCTTTCAAGAACGACGACATCCCGGCGGATATGGCCATCGTGGGCATCATCGACAGCCTGGAGATCAACCGCAGGGCGAAATAGGAGACATCCATGGACCTGATCCAAAAGATCGAGGCGGCAGGCGTCGTGGGCTGCGGAGGCGCAGGCTTTCCGACCCACCGCAAGCTGTCCGGCACATTCGAATACCTGATCGCCAACGGCGCGGAGTGCGAACCGTGCCTGCGTCACGACCGCTGGCTCATGAAAAATAAGGCAAGAGAGATCGTGCAGGCCATGGACGCGATCGCGGCGGAGCTGAACATCCCCAGGGCGGTCATCGCGCTCAAGGGCCATTATGAGGAAGAGGCGGCCGCGCTCGAAGCGGCCATCGCGTCCCTCGGGTCCTCCGTGACGATCCACCGCATGGAGAGCTTCTACCCGGCAGGCGACGAGCAGACCATGGTCTACGAGGTGACCGGCAGGGTCGTGCCCCCCGCGGGCATCCCGGCTGCCGTTGGCGCCGTCGTGGACAACGTGGCGACGCTGTACGCGGTGTACGAGGCGATGCAGGGCATCCCGTTCACGAAGAAGTTCCTGACCGTGACCGGGGAAGTCAACGCGCCTTCCGTGCTGCATGTGCCCGTCGGTACGCCGTTCAGGACGTGCATCGAACTGGCGGGCGGCGCGAAGAGCAGCGAGTACTTCGTGGTCACCGGCGGGCCCATGATGGGCAAACCCGTGCCCCCGGAGGAACTGGACGCTGCTGTGGTCACCAAGACGACGGGCGGCATCCTCGTGCTGCCGGCAGACGGCTACCACGCCAGAGCCAGCCAGCTCAACGTCAAACGCATGCTCAGCAGGGCGAAGTCGGCCTGCATCCAGTGCTCGAACTGCACGCAGCTGTGTCCCAGGCATCTGCTGGGTCATCCGCTCGAGCCGCATAAGATCATGCGCAGGATGGCCATGGGCGGTGACCCGAAAGATATGCTGGACGATCCCGTCATCCAGAGCGCCGCGCTGTGCTGCGAATGCGGTATCTGCGAGGTGTACGCGTGCCCGATGGGGCTCAATCCCCGGAAGATCAATGCCATCCTCAAGGGAGAGCTGCGCGAGGCGGGGATTCGCTACGAGCGCAAAGGAGATTCCTGGACGCCCAGTCCCGAACGGGAAGTCCGCAAAGCCCCCACGGACAAGGTGGCAGCGAGGGCGGGCGTGTACCGCTACAACAAGCTGGTGATCGACAGGTTCGTCG
>JAFZRG010000239.1 GCA_017619985.1 Bacillota bacterium
AGGAGAACCAGCCTCAGGTGGAGGTGATCTGACCCGATGAGAAACCATGAGATCATTCAGCCCGGCTTGCTGCTGGACGAGCAGGGCGAACTGAGGGAACCCGGCTGGGCGCGGTCGCAATTGCTGCGCTATAAAAGAAGCATGATCGGCGCGCCGGCCATCCGCATCAAGGAGTGGGACTACTACCTGGTGCTCGCGGACGGCTTCGCGGGGGCGTTCACGATCTCGGACGACGGCTACATCGGCCTGCAGTCCGTGTCGCTTCTGGTGTTCGGCGAGAAGCCCTGGGAGCACACGGAAACGGTCCTGAACACCTTCCCGATGGGAAAACTGAAGCTGCCCGAGGATTCTTCGGAAGGGGTCACGGAATACGAAGACAAGCGCCTGCAGATGCGCTTCGAACCTGCGGACGGCAAGCGGCGCATCATCTGCCACTTCGAAAAGTTCTGGAACGACAAGCCGTTCGACTGCGACATCGTGCTCGAACAGCCGCCCATGGACACCATGGTGATCGCGACGCCCTGGGACAGGAAGCACGCCTTCTACTACAACCAGAAGATCAACTGCATGCGGGCGAGCGGCTGGATGCGGTACGACGGCAAGACCTACGAATTCGATCCAGCCACCGACTTCGGCACCCTCGACTGGGGCCGCGGCGTGTGGACGTACGACAACACCTGGTACTGGGGATCTGGCAACTGCGACGTGGACGGCGAGGCTTTCGGCTTCAACATCGGCTACGGCTTCGGCAACACGAAGGCTGCCAGCGAGAACGTCCTGTTCTACAAAGGCAAGGCGCACAAGCTGGACGACGTTTCGTTCAACATCCCCGCGGACAGTTACATGAAGCCCTGGACGTTCAGTTCCTCCGACGGACGCTTCGAGATGGACTTCGTGCCCGTGCTCGACCGGGCGGCCAAACTGGACTTCAAGGTGCTCGTGTCCGACCAGCACCAGGTCTTCGGCCGCATGAGCGGCAAGGCCATCCTCGACGACGGCACCGCGGTCGAGATCCGCGACGCGATGTGCTTCGCGGAGAAGGTGCACAACAGGTATTGACCAGCAGAGGAAACGATCATGAGAGGAAAAAAGATCATGGCAGCACTACTTTGCGCCTCGCTGCTCTTCGGGCTCGGAGGCTGCACGAAACCGGTGTCGATCCTGGATCCGGAGCCCATCGACGGCGGCACGACCGTCCATACGGACGCCAACGCGCCGAAGGTGATCCAGTCCAAGGACATCCGGGCGTTTTTTGCGAATTTCTACCTCTACCATCGCTGGAGGGGTGACGAGGAGAGATTCTTCAAATTCGAGATCAAACTGAATGACGAGGGCACGCTGACCGCGACGGAACGGAATTCCGGCGCCAGCCTGCCGGCGGACGCCGACCTGCTGACCGCGCTCCAGGAAGTCATCGACAGATACAACCTCGCCGCCAAAAACGGCATCTACGAGGTGACCGCAGGTCTGCCGCCCGAATTCCAGGAGAGCACGCTGCGGGTATCCTACGAATCGGGAGAATCCCTGACCTTCACCCAGAACAACAACCCCGAAGCGAAGTGGGCGGAGGCTGTCTACGATGTGTTCGCGGCGTGGTTCTCCGCGCACGGCGACGATATCCTGCAGCCGGACCGCGAGACCTCGCTCCTGAACCGCCTGGACATCCGGAGCGTGGAAGGCAGTATCTATCTGGATTATTGCGGGATCAACGTGAATGAGAAAGACGCCATCGACGGTGAGACGTACCTGCTGATGTGGTCGGTCTGGGACGATGAGGCGCAGCAGCTGCTCGCGAAGGAATTCATCCTCTTCCCGGAGGATTATTATGAAAGGGTCACGGAGATCCTCGCGAAGTACGATCTCTACCTGAAGTATGAGCAGAGCTGGCCCAGCCATGACGACGGCTATTACGGCATGGGCGACGAGAGCCTGCTCGAAGGCGAAGAGGACAGGGAAGACAGAAGGCTGGACCTCTACGGCGAATTCGAGAGCGGAAACAGATTCTCGATCGAGACGAAAAAGGAAAGCGAGATCGAGGGACTGCAGCCGATGCTCGACGAACTGTACGAATACCATGCGTCGCTGTTCCAGTCGTATCGATAATGGATCGAAGGAGGAAAAACCATGTTCATCGTTTATACATCCAACACGGGCCACACCCGGCAGTACGCGCAGATGCTCTCCGAGGCGCTGGATCTTCCCGCATACGACCTGAAGACCGTACCGCCGACCCTGGACGGGCTCGAAGCCATCTATATGGGCTGGCTCATGGCCGGCAGCGTCGTCGGCTACGCCAAAGCCGCGAAGAAGTTTAAGATCCGCTGCGTCGTCGGCGTGGGCATGACCCCGGAATCCGCCGAGCAGACGGAGGACGTGGCGAAGAAGGTCAAACCCGGCGCGGGCGTTCCCGTATTCTATCTGCAGGGCGGCTACGACTTCAACAAGCTTGGCGCCATGCACAAAATGATGATGAAGGCGGTCACGCCGTCGATCCTCAAGCGCTTCGACGGCAAGTCCGAAGCGGAGAAGGAAGCGGATCCCACCTACCGCATGATCACCCGCGGGGACAGCGTGGTCTCAGCCGAACGGCTCGAGCCGGTCATCCGCTGGTATCAGGCGGCGGAAAAGTAGCAGCAAGAAAACAACGGCACCCCTGCGGGTGCCGTTTTGTATTGGGTCATTCCTCCGGGCTGTACTCGAGGATGTCGCCGGGCTGGCAGTCAAGCGCTTTGCAGATGGCTTCCAGCGTGGAGAAGCGGATGGCGCTCACCTTGCCGGTCTTGAGTTTGGAGAGGTTGACGTTCGAGACGCCGACCTTTTCGGAGAGCTCGTTCAGAGACATCTTCCGGTCCGCCATGACGCGGTCCAATCTGAGTATGATCATGGCGCACCTCCTA
>JAFZRG010000240.1 GCA_017619985.1 Bacillota bacterium
ATACGCTGTCTCTGGCCGCCCGAGAACTCGTGCGGATATCTGTCCTTGTGGAAAGGCTGCAGGCCGCACTGGTCCATGATGTGGTCGATGTAGTCGTCGTACTCCGCCGCGCTCACCAGATTGTGCTCCTTGACCGCTTCGCCGATGATCTCGCCGACCGGCAGTCTCGGGGAAAGGCTGGAGAACGGATCCTGGAAGATGATCTGCATCTTCGGGCGCAGCGCTCTCAGTTCTTCCTTGGGCAGATCGTAAACTTCCCTGCCGTTGAACAGCACCTGGCCGTCGGTCTTGGAATCGGTCAGACGCAGGATGGTGCGCCCTACCGTAGTCTTGCCGCAGCCGGATTCGCCTACGAGGCCCATGGTGGTGCCGCGCTTTAAGTTGAACGTGACGCCGTCCACCGCCTTGACCCAGCCGACCGTTTTGGAGAGCATGCCTCCCTTGATGGGGAAGTGCTTCTTCAGGCCGTTGACCATCAGGATGTACTGATCGTCATATTCGACGGGAGTGTAAGTGCTTTGCATAACTTCAGCCATTACTCTTCTCCTCCCTTCTGTTCGTCATAAAAGCGGTAGCAGGCCACCCTGTGGGTGGGGCTGACGTACACGTAATGCGGATATTCGCCGCCGCAGCAGGGCAGCTGCATCTCGCAGCGGTCCTTGAAGTAGCAGTAATCCGGCATGTTGATGGGGTTGGGCACCTTGCCCGGGATGGAGTAGAGCTTGTCCACTTTCTTGCCGACCACGGGCTTGGAAGCCATCAGGCCGATCGTGTACGGATGGCACGGATGCAGGAAGACTTCCTCCGCCGTGCCGGCTTCGACGATGCGTCCCGAGTACATGACCACGACGTAATCCGCCATCTCGGCGATAACGCCCAGGTCGTGTGTGATGAACATGATCGAGGAATTGATCTTGTCCTTCAGGTTGCGCAGCAGGTCCAGGATCTGCGCCTGGATGGTCACGTCCAGAGCCGTCGTGGGCTCGTCCGCGATGATGATGCGCGGGTTGCAGGCCAGCGCCATGGCGATCATGACTCTCTGGCGCATGCCGCCGGACAGCTCGTGCGGGAACATATTGTACACGCCTTCGCTGTTGGCGATGCCGACCATCTCGAGCAGTTCGATGGTGCGGGCCTTGATCTCGGCTTCGCTCTTGCCTTCGCCGTCGTGCAGGCCGATGACCTCATCCACCTGCGCGCCGATGCGGAACACCGGGTTGAGCGCGGTCATGGGCTCCTGGAAGATCATGGAGATGTAGTTGCCCCGCAGGGTCTGCATGAACTCTTCCGGCGCTCTCGTCACGTCGACTGCCCTGCCGTCCTTCATGTTCAGGCGGATCTCGCCTTCGACGACCTGGCCCTGGGGCCGCTGCAGCAGCTGCATCAGGGAAAGGCTCGTAACGGATTTGCCGCAGCCGGATTCGCCGACTACGCCGACGGTCTTGCCGATGGGCACGTCGAATGTGACGCCGTCCACGGACTTGACCGTACCCACGTCCGTAAAGAAGTAGGTGTGCAGGTTGTCGAATTCCACCGCGTTGTTCGGATCGTGCATCTGGGTCAGATACTCGGACTCGGGCACGTTCTTGCGCTTGCGTCTCTTTTCGTATTCGTTGGTGATCCTTCTGTTTTCCTTCGAGATCCGTCTGGATTCCTTCGCGGAAAGATAACCGTCTTGTTTCTTTGCCATAGCCAGTTCTCCTTTCCTAACGCTTCATCCGCGGGTCGAACGCGTCGCGCAGGCCGTCGCCCACCAGATTGAAGGCGAGGACCGTGGCGAGCAGCAGGAAGCCCGCAGGGACCCAGATAAACCAGTAATTCGTCAGAACGAAGGTGTTGTTGACGTCGTTGATGATGTTGCCCCAGGACGCGAACGGGAACTTGACGCCCAGGCCCAGGAAACTCAGCGTCGCTTCCATGATGATGGTGCTGCCGATGCCCATGGATGCGGACACGATCAGCAGAGGAATGACGTTGGGGACCAGGTGGCGGAAGATCCTTCTGCTGACCCGGATGCCTGTGGCCTCCGTCGCGGTCATGAACTCCTGCTCGCGCAGGGAGAGGATCTGGCCTCTGATCATACGGGCGACGCCCGGCCAGGACAGGAAGCCCAGGATGAGCATCAGGTAGAGCATGCGGATCTTCGGATCGACCAGCTGCGCGTCCATCGCCGCGCCCAGGATGATCAGGATGGGCATGGACGGGATGCAGTAGAAGATGTCCACGATACGCATGATCAGGTTGTCGACCCAACCGCCGAAGTAGCCGGAGATGCCGCCCATGATGACGCCGATGAGGTTCGCGATCAGTTCGACGATGAAGCCGATGATCAGCGAGACTCTGCCGCCGTACATCAGACGGGTGAGCATGTCCATGCCGTTGCGGTCCGTGCCCAGCCAGTGATCCTTGCTCGGAGACGCGTAGGTGTCGTAGACACGGCTCTCTCTGGACTGCTTGATGGTATATTTGTGGGAAGCAGCGTTGTATTCGATCTTGTAATCGGATTCGACGCCGTCCGGATCGGTGAACAGGAAGTCCTTATCGCCGTTCTCCAGCGCGGTCAGCAGCTGTTCCTTGAAATCTCTGGTGAGGAACACGTCGCCCATCAGAGGCTGCACGACATAGCGGGAGATGTAGCCGATCTCCTTGCTTCCCTGGGAAACGATGCCGTTCTCGTCGATCTGGTACGAAACGCCTTCCGCGGAGAAACTGCTCTCTCCCAGCGCGTCCGCCTGGAGCGCTTCGCGCAGGAATTCGTAGTTCGCCTTGAAACTCGGGTCGCTTTCGGAGAACACGTTCTTGAAAGCGAGGCCGATCTCGGTGCCGTTCGCAAGCTTGACGATGATGAAGTCGTCGCTCACCTTTTCCATCACGTACTTGACGTCCTTGAAGGTGAACTCTTCCACGCCCTTCTGGGTGGCGAGCACCATCTGCGCCTGGATGATGGACGAGAAATCCTGACCCGGCGCGATCTCGTAACGGAACTCCGTGTTCTCGATGGCAGCGCAGTACTCCTTGCTGAGGGAATCCGTTCTGTAGAACCGCTGATCCTCCTCATAAGGCGAAATGATGCCGCCGATAAAGGAGAACGTGAACATGAAGATCAGGATGATCAGGCCGACCATGGCGATGCGGTTGCGGAAGAACCGCTTGGCGACCATGGCGCCAGGAGAAAGCACCTTGACTCTTCTGTCGTCGTTCAAGGAATACTGAGGTTCCTTGTTTTCTGCAGTTTCGGGCGTTTCCTGCCCTTCCTGCACGTCTTTTCTGATCTCTTCAGACATGTCGCAGAACCTCCTTTCCTATTCGATGCGCACTCTCGGGTCGACGACCGCGTACAGAACGTCCGCGATCAGGTTGCCCAGAAGCGTCAGGATTGCTAAAAACGTCAGATAGAACATGGAGAACGGGATGTCCCCGCCGACCATGGATTTGTACGCCGCGTAGCCGATGCCCGGCAGAGCGTACAGGGTCTCCGTGATGAGCGCGCCGGAGAACAGGCCGGGAAGCATACCGCCGATGATGGTGACCAGGGGGATCAGCGTGTTGCGGAAGGCATGATGATAGATGACCTTCCGTTCGGAAAGCCCTTTCGCCCTGGCGGTGCGGATATAGTCCGAATTCAGCACTTCCAGCATGTTCGTACGGGTATAACGCATGAGTCCGCCGATGCTGATCACGATGATCGTGATGCACGGCAGCACCAGATGGTTCGCCTTGTCCAGGAATTTCCCCATGGCGTCCAGCTGCTCGTAGTTTCTGCCTACGAGGCCGAACAGGTCGAACCAGCCGAGTTTCACGGAAAAGACCAGTTTCAGCAGCGACGCAAAGAAGAACGTCGGCAGGGAGATGCCTGCCAGCGCCAGGACGCTGATGGTATAGTCCGTTCTGCTGTACTGTTTCGTGGCTGCGATGATGCCCAGAGGTACGGCGATGACGATCTCGAAGAACATCGTGATGACGTTCATGGTGAAGCTCAGCCAGATGGTCTTGTTGAACTCCTCCGTCACGGGGATGGTGTAGACCCAGCTGTCGCCGAAGTTGCCCCTCAGCATCTGGCCCCACCAGCGGAAAAAGCCGGTCAGGATGCCCGTGTCGAGGTTGTACATGGCGGACAGCTGCTCCATCCATTCTTCGAAGCTCTTGGAGCCCGGCTGCATGGACTTCTGCCGCGCGATGTTCTCGATATACGACGTCGGCAGACAGCGCATGAGCGTATAGATGATAAGAGTGACAAAGAAGAGGATCACGATCGAAAGTAAGAGCCTCTTCACTATATACTTTTTCACGGTTTTCCTCCGTCTTCAAGAGTTTTGCGGATAGACAGTTGTGCCTGCAGCGCAAGGGGCCTCGCGGCCCCTGCGCTGCAGGCGCAATCTAAGCATGTAATATCGATGTTTCGATTATTTCAGCTCAGTGTTCTCGATCTCGTTCATCCAGCCATAGAAGGTGGTGATGTCCGGAGTAACAGTATCGAGGTTGACTCTCTCTGCGGAGAAGATGATGGCGTTCTGTCTCTGATAGACAGGGATTTCGACAGCCCAGTCGATGATGGTGTCGAGGCAAGCCTTGTACATGGCCTTTCTGTAGGTCTGGTCAGTGGACTTTCTTGCGTCGAGGATCATCTGGTCGAGGTCTGCGTCCGCGATGCCGTACATGTAGTTGGAGCCGCCAGCCTGCGCGCCGCCGTTCGCGACGTCAGAGTAGTAGATCTGATACATGTCGGGGTCAACGGTTGCGCCCCAGGCTGCGCACCACATGGGTACGGACTCCGCTTCCAGACCGGTCCACAGATCGGAGGAGTTGGAGAGGTCGCGTACGACCAGGTTGATGCCGATTTCCTTCAGAGCATCGCTGGCTTCAGTCAGGATCATGAAGGAGGGGTGATCGCCGGTGCCGTCGCCCGGGATCCAGACTTCGTACTCGAGGGAAGCGCCTTCGGGAGCCGCAACGCACTTGCCGTCTTCGACGGTGTAGCCTGCTGCTTCGAAGAAGCCCAGAGCCGCGTCCAGAGCCGCTGCGTACTTGGCATCGGCATCCATGTCGGAAGTGTAGATGTCGTTGCCGTTCACGTCAGTGGAGAATGCGAGCTTGTAGCCGGCATCCGTGGACTGCGGAGCTGCCCAGGAAGTATTGGAGATCGGGTAGTTGATGACAGAAGCTCTGTCGCCATAGTAGGAGTCGATCGCCACGTCTCTGTAGACGCTGTAGATCGTGCCGAAGGCCTTTCTGAGGCACTTGGATTCATAGGAATCCTTGACGCCGCCGACGGACATGTTCTTGGCGTTCAGACCGATGTAGCCGTAGCCGAGGTTGTCGACGGTGTTCGTCGCGACCTTCGCGCCGGTCAGTTCGCCGCCGTTTGCCTTCTCGATCGCGTTGATGGTATCGGTGGAGAAGGACGGGTCGGTGATGTCGATGGTGCCGGTGATGACGCCGTTCAGCTTGTCATCGTCGGACAGGCATTCCTGGAAGTTGATGTACTTGGTCTTGGGAGCGCCCTTGAAGTAGGAATCGTTCGCTTCGAAGTACACAACGCCGTTCTCGAACTTGATGAACTTGTAGGGGCCAGCGCCCATGGGCTGCGTGGTCTTGGATCTTACGATGGACAGGTCGCCCTTGGGGAAGCCGAACTGGTTGTTGTCATAGTCGTACTGGGACGAATCGCCATAGTAGTGCAGCGGAGCGATCGCAACGCCGAGCTGATAGATGGCGGTCGCGTCGATCTCGTCCATATGGATGGTCATGGAGTAATCACCGGTCTTTTCGATACCGGCGATGTTCGGAGCGGAAGTGCCAGTCTGGACACCGGCGGCGGAGTATTCTTCCAGGCCGGGGAACAGATCGTCAACAGAGGAACCTGCGTTCTCGGTGTTGATCATGCCGGCAACGTCAGCGCCGTAAGCTTCTTCCAGAGCTGCCGCGAAAGCTTCCACGGTGTCTTCGGCAATGTCGAAGCCCCACAGAGCTGCGGAGGACTGGATGTCGACTGCGCCGTAATCGGCATAGTTCGCCATGCAGTAATCGGCGATCTCCTGAGCCAGGCCCAGAGTCGCTGCGTCATACTTTTCCCAGAAAGCATTCTTCTGCTCTTCGGTGAAGAAGGTGTAGTCCTCGCCGTCTCTGCCTGCGTTGAAGATGAGGTTCAGCAGAGTGTCGATACCGCTTCTGTATTCGGCCATGCCGGTGATGGGCTGGGCGAACAGAGTGGAGGATCCGTCATAAGTCGGGTCGCACAGGACATACATGGAGAAGATGACGTCGTCGATGGTGAGGGGTTCGCCATCGGAGAACACGAGGTCTTCTCTCAGCTTGAAGTTGTAGTCGACGGTGCCGTCGGCATTTTCGACAACTTCGAGGTCTGCCGGGCCATAGTAGGTGTAGTCCGTTCCGTTATACGGAATGGTCTCGCCTTCGATGCCCTTGTAGATGATGGCGCCGGTACGGTCGGAGTTCAGCAGACCGATCTGGGTCATGGCATAAACATCCTGGTCGTACGCGGTTTCGCTGAAGAACGGGGAGAACTTGCTGGAGAACGGAGAATATCCCACTACGAGAGGAGTGGTGCTCTCTTCCGGCTCGTCCGTGCCGCCGCCCTGGCTGCCGCCACCGCTGGTGCAAGCGGCCAGACCGAAGATCATGGCCAGAGCCAGCAGCAGTGCAAGCACTTTCTTAGAGTTACTCATTGTTTGTTTTCCTCCTAACAAAGATATAACAAAAACAGATAGAGTTATAATAGCACACTTTCTTCAATTAGTAAAGAAAATCAAAGATAAAATAGTTGTGCCGCGCCCATAACATTTGCTATTATTATGGTGATATTTTTGTATGACCCGAAAGGAAAACGCAGCATGCACGAACTCGGCATCGTCTTCCACGCGCTGGACCGCGTCGAAAAACTGGCAGAAGAAAACGAACTGACGAAGATCGCGTCCGTCACCATGGAATTCGGCGAAGTCTCCGGCGTCGTGACCCAGGAGATGGTCCGCTGCTGGAACTGGGCCGTCAAGAAACGGCCGCCTGTCCTGCAGGAAGCCGAACTGAAGATCGAAGAGATCCCTGCGGTCACGTTCTGCGAGGACTGCCGGAAGGAATACCCAACCCTGCAGTACGGGAAAATCTGCCCCTACTGCCAGAGCCCGAACACCTACCTGGTGCAGGGCAACGAGATCAACATCAAAGAATTGGAAGCTTACTGAAAAAAAAGATCCCGCCGGAGCGGGATCTTTTTTAATGTCACAGTGTACCTGTCCCCGTGTGCTATTCGTTCCAGGCCTTCACTTCCGCGCGCAGCCAGTCGCAGAAGGCGTCGACGCCCTCCCCGGTCTTGGCGCAGATCGGGAAGATGGGCAGGCCGGGATGGCGCATGTGCGCGTATTCGACGACCTTGTCCATGTCGAAATCGAAATACGGAAGCACGTCGACCTTGTTGATCATCAGCACGTCCGCCACTTCGAACATCAGCGGGTACTTCAGCGGCTTGTCGTGGCCTTCCGGCACGGACAGGATGACCGCGTTCTTCACCGAACCGGTATCGAATTCCGCCGGACAGACCAGGTTGCCCACGTTCTCCAGGATCGCGAGGTCCAGGTCTTCCGTGCCCAGTTCGCGCACGCCCTGGCGGGTCATGTCGGCGTCGAGATGGCACATGCCGCCGGTATGCAGCTGGATGGCGCGCACGCCGGTCTCGAGGATCGCCGCAGCGTCCACGTCGGAATCGATGTCCGCTTCCATGACGCCGATGCGCATCTCGTCCTTCAGACGGCCGAGCACCTGCTTCAGCAGCGTGGTCTTGCCGGAGCCGGGAGAAGACATCAGGTTGAGCAGGAAGGTCTTCTGCGCCTTCATCTCCGCACGCAGTTTATCCGCGTCCGCGTTGTTGTCCGCGAAGACGCTCTCTTTTACTTCGATGATCTTGATGGGGTCCATGTTACTTCTCCTTTTCCTCTTCTGTGATAACTTCGCGCCAGACGTTCTTCTTCGCGATCTGCAGCAGCCACAGGTCGGTCGCGCCGATCAGCGCGGCCATCAGCGGGAATGCGACGACCGCGACCATGGAGCACCCTTCCCTGCCGCTGCGGATCAGGTGGAAGAAGTAGCAGACGAGCAGGATGGCCGCGAACACCGCGGACACTTTCGCCCAGTGCTGCATCGGCTGCACCGCGTACTCGTAATCGAAGGCGCGGATCGGGTTGCCGGCCTTGATCGTCCCCGCTCCCCGCAGGCACATCAGCGCCGTAAAGCCAAGCAGGAACACGTAAGGCAGCAGCACGTAGAACGTGCGGTCCATGCCCGGCGCGCGGTAAAGCCCCGCCGCAGCCGCCAGGATCGCGCAGCCCGTGCAGGCCAAAGCGACCGCGATGCGGTAGCGCCGGTAAGGCAAGGGATTCTCCGGGTCATAGACGTAGTGGCCGCCGGTATAGATGACCTCTCCGTCCAGCGTCTCGACGAAATCCCTGTATTTCTTTTTTCTTCTGCCGCCGACTTCCCACATAATTACGCAATTCCGCTCAGATCGAACTCATCCAGCCACTTTTTCGCCGCTTCGCTCGCCGTTTTCAGACAGTTTTCGTCGAACGGTGTGTCGAGGCCGGCCTTCTTCAGCATATTCGTAAACGTATCGCTGCCGCCCTGCACCGTGTAGGCCATGTAGGTCTTCCAGGCGGACTTGAAATCCTTCTGGATGAGCGCCCAGAACTCCAGCGACACGGTCTGCGCCAGGCAGTAATCGATGTAATAGAACGGGCTGGAATAGATGTGGTGCTGTCTCTGCCAGGCCATGCCTTCGCTGTAGAACGGGATCTCCCCGTCGAGTTTCACCCACGGCATGTAGATCTGCTGCAGATCCTTCCAACAGGCGTGGCGCTGGGCCGGGGTCATGTCCGGACGCGCGTAGACCTCGTGCTGGAAATGGTCGACCAGCGTGCCGTACGGGATGAACTGCAGCGCACCCGCAAGGTGGCTATAGTAGAACTTGCGCGTGTCCCCGCCGAAGAAACCTTCTTCCCACGGCCACGCGAAGAATTCCATGGACATGGAGTGCACTTCGCAGGCTTCCATGGACGGCCAGTGGTATTCGCTGGGGATGCGGTCGCGGTTGGTCCACACTTCGAACGCGTGACCCGCCTCGTGCGTGACCACTTCCACGTCGCCCTGCGTGCCGTTGAAGTTCGCGAAGATGAACGGGCACTTGTAATCGGGCAGCTCCGTGCAGTAGCCGCCGCCCGCCTTGCCTTCCGTGGAGAGCACGTCCAGCAGCTCGTTGTCCATCATGGTCTCGAAGAAGACCTTGGTCTCGGGCGACAGTTCGGAATAGAACTTCAGGCCGTGCGCCAGGATCTCTTCGGGTGTGCCGAACGGTCTGGGATTGCCGCTGCGGAACGTGAGCGCGCAGTCCGCATAGCTCAGCGGATATTCCTTGCCGAGGCGCTCCGCCTGCTGGCGGTACGTCAGATCGGCCAGGGGCACGATGTACTTGCGCACCATGGCGCGGAACTTCTCGACGTCCTCCTTCGTGTAGCAGTTGCGGCTCATGCGGTAGTAGCCGAGCTGCGTATAACCGCCGTAGCCCAGGGCTTTGCCCATCTCGTCGCGCAGGTGGACCAGTTTGTCGTAGTGCGCGTCCAGGGCTTCCTGGTTGTCCTTGTACCACTGCCCTTCCGCTTTCCAGGCGGCAAGACGCCTCGCGTCGTCCGCGTCGGTCTTGAACGGGGTCAGC
>JAFZRG010000241.1 GCA_017619985.1 Bacillota bacterium
CCCTTCTCCACCGCTTCGCGGAACCGCCGGCACACCATGGTGAAGCCGGAATTCGCGATATAGCTGATGTTCATGACTTTGACGCAGCCGGCGCCGATCAGCATGTCGATGTCGCCGCCCGCGCTGCCGCTCTCGACGGTCAGATCGCGCTTTTTCTGACGGATCACCTCGCGCACGAGCCCGTAGGCCCTGCGGTTGGTGGAAAACCCGCCGAATGCGATGCAGTCGCCATCGTGCACGAACCGCGCGACCGCCTCTTTCGCCGTCATGACCTTGTTGTCCGCACTCATAAAAACCTCTTTACAGATACCGTTCGAATACGATGCAGTCCCTGTCCTTGCGGCTCTTGCCGCCGACTTCTTTCAGGACCGCCTTTCCCTTGCCGCGCAGCGACACCTTGTCGCCTTCCTCGAGCAGGCTGTCCGGTTTTGCCGCCAGCCGTCCGTTGACCGCCACCAGCCCCTGCCGCACCGCATCCTGCGCATTGCCCCGACTCAGGGAGAACATGCTGGCCAGCACGCAGTCCAGCCGCAGCGACGCGACGGTGTCGCGCTTTTCGACGACCTGATAGACTGCCGGCCGCAGCGCGCTGATCTCCAGGACTCCGGTCTGCAGGGCAGACCTGCCCGCCTGCACGTAGTTCTGCCGCAGAAACTCCGCCATATCCCGCAATACGAAGATATCCGCTCCGTCCTCATGGACGACGATATCCCCGGTCACGGAGCGTTCGATCCCGAGCGCCAGCAGAGAACCGAGATAGTCGCGATGGGTCAGCTTCGGCGAACCCTTCGGAAGAGAAACGCGGAGGAGCGCCAGCGGACAGTCTTCGCCCGAAACGGGCACCTCCGCCAGCCACTCCGGCAGAAAGACCAGAATGCGCCGCTCGGCGTCTTCATACCCGCCCCAGAAGCAGCCGGCCGGAAACTCCTTCTCCAGCATCGCCTGCTCCGCCAAAGAAAGAAACCCGGTATGCGTGAGTATGCTGTTTCTCTCGCACTGCCGGGCTTTATCCTGCGCGGATGCGATCAACAGTTTATCGTCTTTAGAATTCATCCACGATCTTGATCTTCACGTTCGGAGACGTTGTCGCGTACATGCAGACCACGTAGTTCGGACGGAATTCAACGATGTCTCCGAGCTTATAATCCCTGTCGCAGTCCTCGAGGTCCAGCATGGTATGGTCGGAGCTGGAACCCCAGATGCGGATCTGCGGATCCAGCGGGGTCAGGCCCTCTTCCGTGCCGCCGAAGTCCTGCTTGCCGAAGGCCAGGATGCCTCTCTTGCGCACGCCCCAGTCCACGTACTTGCGCACGTCGTTCAGCGCCGCCGCGCCCATATTGCCGTTCGGCATCGTGGGCTTGTTCTTCAGCTCGACGATCTCCGCGCGGATGCGGAACGCGTCGAGGCGTTCGGGGAAGTCTTCCTTCCAGGTGTATTCGGCCTTCGTGATGAGCGAGATGCCGGCCCGGATGTCGTTGACCCTGGGATTCAGCTCACCTTCCGTCATGTTGTGGAAGCTCTGCGTGCCGCCGATGGACAGGACGTCCAGTTCGCGGCCGATCTTCGCCTCGATCTTCTCCATGATGTCGGCCAGCCAGTCCACCTTGTCCTTGGAGACGCAGACAGAGCCGTAGCAGCCGAAGTTCGCGCCGATGCCGTAGAGCTTCAGCCCCGGCATGCCGAACTCGACCATAGAGGCCACGTCGATCATGACGTCTTCGGATTCGAAGCCTTCGCGGCGGTCACCGATGTCCTTCATCAGGATGACCCGGTGGATCTTGCCCTGCTTCAGTGCCTCTTCGTTCAGCTTCTGCAGCACGGCGAGTTCCGAATTCAGCGAGATGTCGGCATACTTGACGACCAGGTCGCACTCGGACAGCGCCGGGATGCGCAGCAGTTCGGTGATGATCTCAGGATAGCGCTCCTTGACCTTCTGCACCTGATCGATGCGCGAAGTCGCGATGGCTCTCGGGTGGCAGTCCCACAGAGCCTTGCAGGCTTCGGGGACCGCGGTGAAGCCCTTCACCACCGTCGTGATGCGGATGTTGTAGGGCCGGCACATCTCCTTGAGGCACGTAAAGTTGTGCTGCAGATTCTTCGTATTGATGACTAACTGCGGATAGCGTTCCATGGGAGCCTCCTTTCCGGTCAGATCCTTACAAATTCGATGGGCCCGACTTCGTCGTACAGTTTGAAGCCGAAGCCGCAGATATCGCCCTTCACGTCCGTATGGAAGTAGATCGGCGCGTTCACGAGCAGCGTATCCATCTTGACTTCGGGGATGTGGAACACGTCGTAGTGATGGTGCAGAATCTCCTGCGTGACCCCTCTCCAGGTCATGAGCAGCTTATCGCCCGCGAGGTCGATCTCCAGCTGTCCGTGGCCGGGTTCGGCATAGGTACCGACGTAATCGGCCAGGTCGTGCGAAGGCGTTGTGCCCGCGACGAATTCGTCGCCCAGCAGGTCCAGTTTCCAGTCGCCGTGCATGTTGCCCTTGATATCTTTGACGGACCACATGCGCTCGCTCCAGTCGACGGGCTCGAAGCCGAGCACCTTGTCGATGATCGTGTAGAGCACGGAGCACTGGATGAGGATGTCCGGGCACTGCAGGTTGTTGTACAGGATGATGCCCATCTGGCTGTTCGGCAGGCAGCACTGCAGCGTGCCGAAGCCTTCGATCTCGCCGAGGTGCCAGTACATCGGCTCGCCCCGGTAATTGTCGTTGTACCAGCCCATCGCGTAGCCGCCGATCGGGGAGACTTCCTTGAAACGCCACGGCCACAGGGTATAGCGGACGTTCTGCATGTGCAGGTCGCGCATGGTCTCCTCGCTCATCAGGCGCGTGCCATCGGGCAGCACGCCGCGCTTGAGATGGAAATCGAGGTACTTGAGCATGTCGTTGATGGTGGAGTTGATGCCGCCGGCCGGCGCGCTCACGTCGGAGTTCCAGTGAGGCACCTTGAACGGTCCGTCGGGACCCGGCCAGTACGAACTTGCCACGTTTTCGCTTTCGTCCAGGTACTTGACGAGCGTGCTGCTGCGGGTCATGCCGAGGGGCTTGAAGATGCGCTCTTCGACCATGTCGTCCCAGCTTCTGCCGGTCACCTTTTCGGCGACGTGGGCCGCGATGTCCACCATGTAGTTGTTGTACTGCGCCTTGTAGCGGAACGGAAGATTGGGCCTCAGATACTGCAGCCTCTTCCACAGTTCTTCCCTGTCCGTGATGGTGACGTCCGACCAGACCGCGTCGTAGCCCGCGAGGCCCGTTCTGTGACAGAACATGTCGCGCAGCGTGCATTCGGCAGTCGCGAAAGCGTCGTACATTTTGAAATCGGGCAGGTAATCCTTGACGGGACGGTCGAAATCGAGCACGCCGTCGTCGACGAGCATGCCCACGAGGGTCGCGGTAAAGCTCTTGCTGCAGGACGCGATGCCCCACATCGTATCCGCGTCGATAGGTTCCTTCGTCTCGAGATCCTTGTACCCGAAACCGCCCGCGAACAGCACTTCGCCGTCCTTGATGACGCCTACGCCCATGCCCGGGGTCCTATAGCGCGCCAGTTCCTTTTCTACATATTCTCTGCTGATGACTTCCATAGCAACCTCCTAAACGGGAATGGGCAGGCCGGTCTTTTCGATGAAGGCCTGGTGGTTCTTGACCCGGTACACTTCCGTACCGTTCTCCTTTACGTCCGCTTCGATCTTTTCGATCAGCATGTCCATGGACGCGTTCGCTCTCTCGAAGCATTCGTCCGTGCAGCCCTTCAGCAGTTCTTCCGCGGACTTCTCATTGCCCTGCTTCAGCAGCATGTCCGCCGCCTGCAGCGCGCGTTCGGCCGCCTGATGGAACAGCGCGTCGAGGTATCTCCTCTCTTCTTTGATCCACTGGCTGTACTTCGGATAGTCGGATTCGACGTCCACCTGCAGCCTCTTGGCCTTCCACCAGAATGAATCGTCAGAGTACTTGTTCGTGCCTCTTCCCATCGCTTCGGGAACGTAGCCGATGTTGAAGAACGGCATCGGAAACGCGCTGCACGGAGGCGCCATGCTCGCCCAGTACACGAACTTCGTCATCTTGAAGTCCGGCTTTCTGTACTCGGTCACCATGGAGGCCGCCGACTGGCAGGGTCCCGGTTCGCAGCCGTGCATGCAGATGCCCGCCGCCAGCGTCGCGGAAGCGCCCCAGCGGGGTTCGAGCATGGACCCTTCGAAGTGGTCACGCAGGATGGTCCACATGTCGTCCGTCGTGTATTTGCGGTTGCCGAAGCCGCGGATGATCTCGTGCGCCCGCTGCTCTCTGGGGTAACCGGACAGCGTTCTCGTGTTCAGCAGCACGAAGCTCTTCGCGAAGTTGAAGGGCTTGCGGGTGTCGTGCAGGCCGTTCGCCAGCGCGTATTCCACGAGACCTTCGGAGCATTCATCGTACTCCTCCTCGATCGTGTACAGGTTCGAGATGGGGTAGATGCCCTTGATCCGCTTCGCTGCCCAATGCCTGTCCACCGTTTCGAGCAGCCACATCGCCTCGGAGTCGGAGATCATGAACGTGTTGTGGTAGTTGTCGTCCGGATTCATGTAGGCGCAGCCGCCGCCCTGCCCGTACTTTTCGAGGTGGTCGATGATCACGTGCATGGCCTGGTACGCCGTGCGGCCTCTCTCCAGACCGATGCGCAGCAGGTCCATGCCCAGCAGGGCTTCTTCCTTCTGCGCGGGGATCTCGGACCAGTCAGCCTCGTTGCCGATGCACACGCCGTGCTCGTTGATGCCCATCTCGAAGCCCCAGATCCACCAGGGCTGTGACCCTATCATCGCGTAGGTGTGCTCCGCCTGCGGCACTTCGATGTAGGTGCATTTGACCGTTTCGCCCGGCTTGTGGTCTTCCGCCGGGAAGAACTTCAGGTTCTGGCACTCGTCCGTCTCGCGGTCCGAGTTCTTCGCCAGGATGTTGCAGCCGCTCACAGTTGCGCTCTTCTCGACTGCTACGGTGTCGCAGCTCGGGGTGCAGTCGCAGATCTGCTTTTTTCTGTACATTGGGATCTCCTTTACTTCACAGTGATCAGTTCATATTCTCTGGTGCCCATGCCCAGTTTTTCGCCGTGTTCGAGGCCCGCCTGCCATCTGGTGTTCGGGTGGACCATCTTGAAGATATCGCCGGTCTCGATCGCTTCCTTGCGGTTCGCTCTCTTGCGGGAATCGCGCAGGATGTCGCCCAGCAGGGACCCTTCCACGATCTCCTGGGCATTGACCGCGTCCGCGCAGGCCTGGTCGACCGCCACGGGGTCGAATCCGCAGAAGATGCCCACGTCGGGCACGATGGGAAGGTCGTTCATGCTCTCGCAGTCGCAGTCAGGAGCGACGTCGATCACGAAAGCGATGTGGAAGTTCGGCTTGCCCTGGATGACCGCCCAGGTGTACTCCGCGATCTTGCAGGACAGGTCTTCCTTGCCGGCGTCCCACTTCGTCTGGATGGCGTCCTTCGGGCACACCGCGATGCAGCGTCCGCAGCCCAGGCACTTCTCTTCGTCGATGACCGCCTTGCGGTCGATCACCCTGATGCCTTCGTGCGCGCAGTTCTTTTCGCACGTCCTGCAGCCGATGCAGCGGTCTTCAAAGACCTGGGGCGTACCGCCCGAATGCATGATCTGCTTGCCGCTGCGGCTTCCGCCGCCCATGCCGATGTTCTTGAGCACGCCGCCGAAGCCCGCGCTGATGTGGCCCTTCACATGGCTCATCGAGATGACGATGTCCGCTTCCGCCAGCGCCGAACCGATCTTAGCCGTCTTGCAGAATACGCCGTTCGGTACGGGCATCTCGCGCTCGTCCAGGCCGCGCAGGCCGTCTGCGATGATGGTCTGCACGCCGGTCGCCAGCGGGTTGTAGCCGTTGACGTAGGCGGAATCCAGGTGGTCGATGGCGTTCTTGCGGCCTCCGACGTACAGCGTGTTGCAGTCGGTCAGGAACGGCTTGCCGCCCAGTCGCTTGATGTAGTCGCACACCGTCCTCGCCCAGTTCGGACGCAGGTACGCCAGGTTGCCGGGTTCGCCGAAGTGGATCTTGACCGCCACGAACTTGTCCTGAAAGTCGATGTTCTCGAAGCCCGCCTTCTTCATCATGCGCTCCATCTTGTGCAGCAGGCTCTCCTCACCTACCGTGCGCAGATCGGTGAAATATACTTTTGCTTTTTCCATGTCTTTCTCCTCGCAGCCTACTTCAATGCCTGAAATTCCTTGCGGATCTCCGCAAGGGTCTGGGGTTCGGTGATGATATGATAACCGGTCAGCGCCATGGCGCCGGCCGCTTCCATCATGCGGTCCTTCGCGTATTCGGTCTGGGTGCACGCCGCGAATTCCCTGGTGTGACCCGCCACGTTCTTCTTCGTGACCGGGAAATACGGATGGATGGTCGGGCAGACGTACGACACGTTGCCGGCGTCCACGGAACCGGAAGCCTCGCCCGGGTCCGCGACCTCCTTCACGCCCATCTCTGCAAGACTGTCGATAAACAGCCGGTTCAGCCGCTCGTTCGTCGCCAAATCGTCGTAGCCCAGCTCGAACGGCCGCATCTGCAGCTTGCACCCGGTCGCGAGCGCCGCCGCCTTGGCGCAGTTCACGACCTGCTCGTACAGGTGCTTCAGATAGGCCTTCTTCGCAGCCCGCACGTAAAAGCGGCACACGCAGTGCTCGGGGATCACGTTGCAGGCTTCGCCGCCCTCGGTGATGATGCCGTGGATGCGGGCGTCGGGTTTCGTCTGCTGGCGCAGCGCGTTGATGTTGTTGAATGTCTGGATGACCGCGTCCAGCGCGTTGACGCCCATCTCCGGTTCACTCGCCGCGTGGGCAGCCTTGCCGGTGAATGTGAACTCGACGGTCTCCATGGCGAGAGACGGCCCGCTCTTGTAGTAATCCTGGCTGGTGGGATGGCAGACGATCGCGGCGTCCAGGTCGCGGAACGCGCCGCGCTTGGCGTATTCGACCTTCGCGCCGTTCGTCTCCTCTGCAGGTGTCCCCAGCACGACCGCCCAGCCGCCGGTCTCGCCGATCAGGCGGCTCAGGATGATGCCTGCCGCGATCGAAGTGGCGCCGAGCATGTTGTGGCCGCAGCCGTGCCCTACGCCGGGCAGCGCGTCGTATTCGGCCATGTAGCAGATATGGGGGCCGGGCTTTGCGGAGCGGAACTCCGCGCGGTAGCCGGTCGCAAGACCCATATACGGTTTTTCCACCTTGAATCCGTACTTTTCGAGCAGGGCCGCGTGCAGCTTCGAGGATTCGAACTCCTTGTTGCCCAGTTCCGGGTTCGCGTAGAGCGCGTCGGACAGCGCCACAATGTCGGGCCTGATCTCCTTCGCGATCTGAATGATCCTGTCTTTCATGATGCCTCCTGTCATGCTATTTCAGGAATCCGTCGATGATGGCCTTCTCCGCTTCCTCTTCGGTCAGGCCCAGCGTGCGCAGCTTTAAGATCTGCTCACCCGCGATCTTGCCGATGGCTGCCTCGTGGATGAGCGCCGCGTCGCGGTTGTTCGCGACGAGTTCGGGCGAAGCGTCCACCCGGCCGTTCTCGGACAGGATGGCGTCACACTCGCTGTGACCCGTGCATTTCGCGTTGCCGATGATGTTGGAGCGGTAGGCCTGGTAGCTGTTGCCCCGGGCAACGGAGCGGCTGATGAGGTTCACGCCGCTGTCTTCCCCGTTCATCTCGACCTCGAAATCGGTCGTCGCGGTCTCGTCGCCGTCGGTCAGCAGGCGCTCCTTGATGATGAGAGTCGCGCGGTCGCCCACGGTGCCTCTCGTCCTGCGCACAGAACTGGAGACGCCGCCCAGTTGGACGGTATCCATCTCCAGATAGGAATCCGGACCGAGATAGGCTTCGGTCTGCGGATCGATCGTCTTTTTCGTCTCGTTCGACCCGGTCCCGATGTGCTTTTCCACATAGCGCACGCTCGCGCCTTTTTCCAGGAAGAAGCGGTGGATGCCGCTGTGGCGGGCCGGTTCGCCCGTCTCGGTGTGGATGCCGCAGCCCGCGATGATGGTCACGTCCGCGCCTTCGCCGACGAAGAAATCGTTGTAGACGAGGTCGTCCACACCGGCTTTCGTGACGCAGGCCGGGATCAGGACTTCTTCGCCCTTCGTGCCCGGCGCGATATGGATATCGAGGCCCGGGTTGTCGGTCTTGGAATCGATCTTTACGTTGTCTGTGGACTGCCGGCCGAGGCTCATGCAGTTGGAGCGGATGTTGTAGGCTCCCGTAAAGGCGCTCATGTCGAGGCCGGTCACGGTCTTCAGCAGATCCGCCGTATCTTTATCGATATTGCTCAAAACAGTTCTCCTTTAAAAATTGGCGTTTCTCGGGCAGCCCGGATCGCAGTTGTCGTTCTTGCACAGAAGGCGCGGGAAGATCGTGTGGCGGTCGCCGCGCAGGCCGACCTTGCCGTTCTGGATCATCACGATCTCGTCCGCGATGGAAAGGATGCGCTCCTGGTGCGAGATGATGACCAGGGAGTTGTCGCGCCTGTCTCTGATGTTCTCGAACACGCGCACGAGGTTGTTGAAGCTCCACAGGTCGATGCCGGCTTCGGGTTCGTCGAACACGGACACCTTGCTGTGACGCAGCAGAACGGTCGCGATCTCGATGCGCTTGATCTCGCCGCCGGACAGATGCGTGCCGACGGCACGGTCGACGTAAGCGCCCGCTTCGAGGCCCACTTCGCGCAGCACGTCCGCGATCTCCTCTTCCGTCAGGTCTTTGCCTGCGGCCATGTTCAGCATGTCGCGCACGGTGATGCCCTTGAAGCGCACGGGCTGCTGGAACGCATAGCCGATGCCGGCTCTCGCGCGCTCGGTCGGGTCCATCGGAACGATGTCGACACCGTCGAGCAGGATCCGCCCCTCATCGGGCTTTTCCACGCCCGCGATCATCTTGGCAAGCGTCGTTTTTCCGCCACCGTTGGGACCGGTCAGGCAGATGAGTTTGCCGTCCGGGATCACGAGGTTTATGTCGTTCAGGATCGTCCGCCCCTGGGCGGAGAAGCTGAGATTTCTGATCTCTAACATGGTTTTCTGAAAGGCTCCTTTTACTAATGCATAGTTATAATTATTATATCATAAAAGCATTAAAAAAACTGCGGCTGAGGAGCCGCAGCTGTGATCGTTTATTTGATCCTTAAAGCTCTCATCGCGTTCAGGATAGCCAGCATGCATACCCCGACATCCGCGAAGATCGCCAGCCACATGTTGGCGAAGCCGAACGCTGCCAGGATCAGCACCAGCACCTTGATGCCGATGGAAAACCAGATGTTCTCGTAGATGATGCGCATCGTCTTCTTCGCGATGCGGATCGCCAGCGCCACGTCCGACGGCTTGTCGTTCATCAGCACGATGTCCGCCGCCTCGACCGCCGCCGCGCTGCCCATGGATCCCATGGCGATGCCCACGTCTGAGCGGGACAGCACCGGCGCGTCGTTGATGCCGTCGCCCACGAAGGCCACCGTTCTTCCTTCGCCCTTGCCCGCGATCAGTTCCTCGACCTTCTTCACCTTGTGTTCGGGCATCATCTCGGCGCAGTACATGTCCAGGTTCAGATCGTCCGCGACATCCTTCGCGATGTCTTCCTTGTCGCCGGTCAGCATCACCGTGCGCGCGATGCCTTGGGCCTTCAGCGCCCGGATCGCGTCCTTCGCGTCGTCCTTTTCGACGTCCGCGATCACGATGTGACCCTCGTAGCGCCCGTCGATCGCGATGTGCACCGTCGTGCCGTGCAGATGGCATTCATGCCATTTGACGCCGACGCGCTCCATCAGACGTTTGTTTCCGCACTGAAGCTTCTTTCCGTCCACCACAGTCACGACGCCTTCGCCCGCGAATTCCTCGAAGCTCTCCACCCGGCCCTTATCCACGCGTTTGCGCGTACGGGCCTTGTACTCGTCCGCCAGGGACTTGGAGATGGGGTGGTCGCTGAAGCTTTCCGCGATCGCCGCCAGCTCCAGCAATTCCTCCTCGGAGATGCCTTCGGGATGCACGGCGACGACAGAGAACACGCCCTTGGTGAGGGTCCCGGTCTTGTCGAACACGACCGTATCGGCCTTCGACAGCGCCTCGAGATAGTTGCCGCCCTTGATCAGCACGCCCTTGGAAGACGCGCCTCCGATGCCCGCGAAGAAGCTCAGCGGCACGGAGATCACGAGCGCGCAGGGACACGACACGACCAGGAAGATCAGCGCCCGGTGTACCCAGGTCGCCCACTCGCCGGTCACGAGGGACGGGATGACCGCCACCGCCAGGGCCAGGCCGCAGACGATGGGCGTATAGTAGCGCGCGAAGCGGGTGATGAACTTCTCCGCCTTGCCCTTGTTGTCCGCCGCCTCTTCCACGAGTTCCAAAATGCGGGTCGCCGTGGATTCGCTGCAGGGCTTGGTCACGCGCACCTTCAGCAGGCCGTTCAGGTTGATGGTGCCGGAGTAGACTTCGTCGCCTTCCGAAACGGACCTGGGCATGGATTCGCCCGTGAGGGCCGCCGTATCCAGGCGCGATTCGCCTTCTTCGATGACCCCGTCCAGCGGCACGCGTTCGCCCGGTTTGATCGTGATGAAGGTTCCTACTTCCACATCTTCCGGGTCTACCTGCTGCAGCTCGCCGTTTTCGCCTTCGATATTGGCGTAGTCGGGCCGGATGTCCATCAGGTCCGCGATGGAGCGGCGGGATTTTTCGACCGCCTTGTCCTGGAAGTATTCGCCGATGCGGTACAGCACCATGACAGAGATGGCCTCCTCGTACTCGCCCATCGCGAGCGCGCCGAACGTCGCCACGACCATCAGGAAGTTTTCGTCGAAGATCTGACCGTTTTTGATGTTGCGGAATGCCTTGCGCAGGATC
>JAFZRG010000242.1 GCA_017619985.1 Bacillota bacterium
CCGAGACGGGGGTCATCCATCTGAACGGCGCGGATTCCAAGATGGAATTCAACGAGGAAGGCCAGCTCATCGTAACGGACGGCAGCGGCACGATGTATCTGGAAAAGAGATCGGGCGAATAGCGGCCGGAAATACGGACATAAAAAGAAGCGGATACCCTGCGAAAGGGCATCCGCTTTTTCTGTTGCGTTTACGCGTCCGCTCTGGCGTAGCAGATCTTCATCTCGTTGCTGCGCTCGCGGAGCACGTTGTTCAGCAGTTCGTCGGTCTTTTCGCGGACCATGGCGGCGATCTTTTCGTTCGCCTTTTCCTGCATGCGGATCGCTGTCGCGTTCGTTTTATGCTTCAGCGCCTCGAACTCTCTGTCCGTCTCCTTGATGATCTTCCAGCCTTCGGTCTGCACTGCCAGCTGGTAGCGCTCGATGTGCGCCTTGCACTTGGCGAAGCTTGCGTCGGCCATGGCGGCGATGATGCGGTTCGCCCAGTAGAAGTTCTCCGTCGTGACGTGCGCCGAACCGTTCGCGAAATAGTCAGGCGCTTTGTCCACGTTGGCATAGAGCGGGACGAAAGCGTTGAAGACGTTGGATCCCATTGCGATCCATTCGAGGATGCGGATGGATTCGGGCTTGTCCGGACGGATCTGGGTCAACGAGAGGAAATTGTTGCGGTTGATGCCGATCGGCCGCAGTTCGCCCTTGTGGAGCGGTTCGCTGCTGCTGGCGTACGGGTCATATATCGTGCCCTGGTAGTGGGAGGATAGCACGTATTTCACGTCCTCCACCGTGATCTTGCGCTCCGGGGCCATGCAGAAGGGGATGTCGTCGCTGCGCGGCGTAAAGTCCGCGTGGGGACCGTCCCAGAAATAGGTGCTCCCGTTGAAGTAGCGCTCGATATACCAGGCGCGGGGCGTGTTGTAGACGTGGTCGGCGTCGCTGTGGCTCCCGAACGTTGTCCGCGCGTCGAAGGGATCGCCTTCGAACGACAGATCGAGGTGGTTGGCTGCGATGAATTCCTTGATGTCAGCGCTCGCCATATATTCTTTCTGTTCGCCGCATGCGTCTTCCAGGTCGAATTCGTCCAGATTGAAGTAGTTCGGGCCTACCGCGTAGCAGTCGTCGGGCACGCGGCGCGCGATCCAGTGATGGCCGCCGATCGTCTCGAACCACCAGACTTCATCGATGTCGGAGAACGCGATGCCGTTCATCTCGTACGTGCCGTACGTTTCGAGCAGCCCGCCCAGGCGTTTGACGCCGTCGCGCGCGCTGCGGATATAGGGCAGGACGAGTGTCACGATATCCTCCTCGCCGATGCCCTCCTTGACCAGCGGATCGCCGGACAAGACGCGTTCGTTGGACGTGAGCGTTTCGGTCGCGGTCATGGAAACGCCCGCGGTGTTGACCCCCGCAGCCGCCCAGTTGCCTTCCTTTGGGTCCGCGTTGGGCATGGCGGTGTAGCGCATGGGATCGTCCGGCAGGGCGATCTTTACTTTGGAGATAACGGAAACGTATTCTCTCGGCTGTTCCTCCGGTTTGACAACGATGAACTTCTTCGGTTCGAAGCCGGTGCCGCCGGAATCTTCGTTTCTTGCGATCATGGTGGAGCCGTCGAACGTGGCGTTCTTGCCCACCAGCAGAGTCGTACAGGACATGGCTGATCCTCCTTTTCCTATCTGGTAAAAGTGTATCACATTTTCAAAACTTTTTCCGTGCGACCCCAAAAATCCGCCGGCGCTTTGCGAAATACATAGTGAAAAAGCACCTCCAAAGAAATAAGCAAGGACAAAAGGGCGGCCCGCAGGGGCCGATGGGAAAGGAGATACACACCATGAAACCAGAGAATAAGAAGAAGACATGGATCCAAAAGGCGGCGGCACTTATCCTCGCGATCGCGCTCATCATTGCGCCGGCAGCGGTCTTCGCGGACAGCACGGACGCGCTGAGTGTGACCGAGACGGGCACCGCGACGCAAGCAGGATTTATCCGGCAGATCGCAGAATGGATCCGCAGCCTGTTCCAAAGCCCGCAGCAAGGGGACGTCGAGCTTCCGGCGGATCAATTGCCGGATTTTCTGAACAATGAGCAGCCCCCGGAACTGCCTGACGCACAGTCCGGCGCAACGCAGATGCCCGGCCAGATGGGCAATGCGCAGACCGCGGATTCTCCCTCTGAGATCCAAACCAGCGATCTGACTTCCAACAGCGCGGAAGATCTGACCGCTGACTATGCCAATGCCGAGACCATCGTCATGAGCGAAGAAAACAGCGAGGTCACGATCAAAGAGGCCGGCACCTACATCGTCACCGGCAGCGCATCCGACGGCAGTATCAAGGTAAAGAAGGGTACGACAGGCGTCGTCCTCATCCTGAAGGATCTGACCCTCACCAGCACGACCGGCGCGACGCTGTCCCTGAACAAGGGCACCGAGACCAAGATCATCATTGAAGGCACCGTGACCCTGACCGACGCAGAAGATATCGCGAACGAAGAAACGGATGATTTCGACGGCGCTGCCATCAAGGCGAAGGCAGGCAGCAGCACCGTGCTCACCGGCACCGGCACGCTGAACGTGAACGGCAATGCCAAGAACGGCATCAAGGTGAGCGGCACCGACGCGGACGATACGGCGGACGGCTACGGCGACGCGTCCTTCCTCATCGACGGGTCTCTGACGGTCAACGTGACCGCGGCCAACGACGGCATCAACTCCGGCACGGACCTGACCATCAAGAGCGGCACCATCAACGTGTCCGCCGGCGACGACGGCATCAAGGCCGATTACATCCTGACGATCGGCGAGGAAGGTACTGCCGGACCGACCATCAATATCAAGAAATCCGCGGAAGGTCTGGAAGGCGCGACGATCAACATCTGCAGCGGCAGCGTCGATATCACGGCAAGCGACGACGGCATCAACGCGGCGAACAGCGACCTGACCGGCTACACCTATTCGCTGAACATTATGGGTGGCACGGTGAATATCAGCTCCGGCGCGGACGGCATCGATTCCAACGGCAACGTCAACATTACCGGCGGGCTCACCACCATCGTCAAGGCGGCATCCAACGGCGGCGAAGGCGGCCTGGACTATCAGGGAAGCTGCTATATCGCGGACGGATGCCTCGTAAATCCATACGGAACCACGATGGATTCCGGCATGGGCGGTCAGATTGGTGGTTTTGGCGGCCACGGCCAGATGGGCAACTGGAATAACAGCGACATGCCGGACAGCAACTCAGGCGCGACCCAGCAGATGCCCCAGAACGGTCACGGGCACCATGGACCCATGAACGGCCAGTTCCCGGAAGCGCCGCAAAATTAGAAAACAGTTCACCTCCAAGAGATAAAAAAATTGAAGGGCGACCCCGTTTTTCCGGGGCCGCCTTTCGAAGTATATAGTGAAAAGAGGTCAGGGACCATGAATGAGATCCAAAACTGTTTTAAAAGATATGAAAAGAAATTCCTGCTGACGCAGGCGCAGTACGAGGCGATGAAACGGGGGATGTCGCCGTACATGCAGCCGGACGCGCACGCGCGGTACACGATCTGCAATCTGTACTACGATACGGACGACTGGCAGCTGATCCGCGAGTCCATCGAAAAGCCTGCGTACAAGGAAAAACTTCGGGCACGCAGCTACGGATGTGCAAAGGATGAAGACAACGTCTTTATCGAGATCAAGAAGAAATTCGACGGCGTCGTTTACAAGCGCAGGATCGTGCTGCCGGCCTCGGAAGCGGCGGTCTATTTGAAAGACGGTACGCTGAACGAACCGTCCCAGATCTCCCGCGAGATCGACTGGATGCGCACGAGGCTGGACTTGAAGCCGAAAGTCTTCATCGGTTACGACCGCGAAGCCTACGCAGGGGCGGAAGGCGTGGAAAACCCGGAATTGAGGATCACGTTCGATACGGATCTGCGGTACCGGGAAGACCGCCTGGATCTGAGAGAAGGCGAAGACGGACTGCCGCTCCTGCCGGACGGACAGATCCTGATGGAGATCAAGATCCCCGGCGCTGCGCCGCTTTGGCTGGCCCGCCTGCTCTCGGAAAACGGCATCCGCATGACGACGTTTTCCAAATACGGAACCTATTACAAAAATATCGCGCTTGCAAAAGGCGCTGACGATAGAAAAGGAGAGAAAAAACCATGTTCGATTCCATGCTCGACACGATCTTTACCGGCAGCCAGATAACGGCGTCCAATTTCCTGATGTGCACAGGGCTCGCCCTGCTTCTGGGCATCGGCACCGCGCTGCTGTGCATGTATAAAAACAAGTATTCCCAGAGCTTTGCCGTTACGCTGGCGATGCTCCCTGCCATGGTCGCGGTTGTGATCATGCTCGTGAACGGCAACATCGGCGCAGGCGTTGCGGTCGCCGGAGGCTTTTCCCTCGTCCGCTTCCGCTCCGCAGCCGGCACGGCCCGCGAGATCGGCATGATCTTCCTGGCGATGACCCTCGGACTGGCCCTGGGCATGGGATATATCGGCCTGGCAGCCGTGTTCTTCCTGGTGATGGGGGCGTTCACGCTTCTGCTGACGTCCGTGCAGTTCGGCGGCAGAAAAGAAGGGGAACGCACGCTGAAGATCACCATCCCGGAGAATCTGGATTACGAAGGCCTGTTCGACGACCTGTTCGCATCCTATACGGACAGCTGCGAACTGGATAAGGTGAAGACGACGAATATGGGCACGCTGTACGAACTCACGTACCGCATCGTGCTGAAAGACACGGCGAAGACCAAGGAGTTTCTCGACGGGATCCGCTGCCGCAACGGCAACCTGACCATCGTCTGCGGCAAGGCGGAGCTGAAGGAAGCTCTGTAAGGGATAGCAAGAGCGATATCCTTGAAAAACAGGCGTTCCGATGATATATTCAAGGATATGGACATCGATAAACTGGCGCTGGCGGCGAAGACCGACGGGGACGCATTCGACAACTTGATAGAGACACAAAAGTCC
>JAFZRG010000031.1 GCA_017619985.1 Bacillota bacterium
GACCGTCGAGAGCGGCAGCGCGGGCGGCGACATCGACATGCTGATCGGCGCCGGCTGCGTCAAAGTCATGAACATCAGCTATATCGCGAATTCCGGCTTCACCATGGTGTGCCGGCGGTTCCGCGAAGCGGTGGAGAAGGGCACGCTGCCCGTGGAGGACTACTCCCTGGACGTGCAGACCATCGCGTATCACGGCGCGGCGCTGGGGCTTCCCTATGTGCCGGTCAAGAACATGCTCGGCAGCGATCTCGAGGCGGTCTGGGGCATCTCCGAAGAAGAACGGAAGAAGTATCCGAAGCTGCCCGCGAAGAAATTCATCGTGGCGGATGACCCGTTCGACCCCGGCAGCAGGCTGTGTCTCGTCCCGACCCCGAAGATCGACGTTGCGCTCGTCCACGTGCAGAAGGCAAGCCCCGACGGGACATGCCGCATCGAAGGCGCGCGCTTCCAGGATGAGGACATCGCCATCGCGGCGAAGCACACGATCATTTCCTGCGAGGAACTCGTCTCCAACGAGGAGATGCACGCGGACCCGAACGCGAACACGCTGCCGGGTCTCTGCGTCGACGCGGTCGTGCATCTGCCCTGGGGAGCTCATCCGTCGCAGTGTTACGGGTATTACGACTACGACCCGCAGGCCCTCACCGCCTACGACAAGGCCAGCCGCACGCAGGAGAGCTTCGATGCCTGGCTGGAGACGGCGCTTGGCGAGGATCACGAAGCGTATCTGAAGTTCGTCGGAGAAGAGCACCTGGCCTCCCTGAAGGTAGACCCCGAAGCCGGCTACGTGCCAGGGCTGAAGAGAAAGTGAGGCGCGCCGTGGAATATACGAAAAGACAGATGATGGCCGTCGCCCTGGCCCGCGAGGTCGAGGACGGCAAAACGTATATCATCGGCACGGGCCTGCCCCTCATCGGCGGCAGCCTGGCCAAGAACACCCACGCGCCGAATGCCCGGCTCATCTTCGAGACCGGCATCCTGGAGGGAGATCCCCGGGAGGTTCCGACCAGCGTGTCCGATCTGAGGCTCAACCGGCACGCGAGCGTGCTGTGGCCGCAGTTCCGCTACTTCGGCTACCAGACGCTGGCGGCACAGCGGGGCGAGATCGACGCGGGGTTCCTGGGCGGCGCCCAGATCGATCCCTACGGCAATCTCAACTCGACGGTGATCGGCGATTATTATCGCCCTGAGACCCGTTTTTCGGGCTCTGGCGGGGCGAACGGCATTGCGACCTACTGCGATACCGTCATCGTCATGAAACACGAAAAACGGCGTTTTGTGGAGAAGGTGGACTACTGCACCAGTCCGGGCTGGATCGACGGACCCGGCGGAAGAGCGAGACGCGGCCTGGACGAGAGCAAGGGTCCGCGCGCTGTGGTCACTGAATACGGCGTGTTCCGCTTCGGCGAAGACAAGCGCATGTACCTGGCGGAGCTGTTCCCCGGCGCGGCGGTCGAGGACGTACTGAACAACACGGGCTTCGAACTCGACGTCAGCCGCGCGGTGACCGCGAAAGAACCCGACCCGGAAGTGCTCCGCATCCTGACGGAGGTCGTCGACCCCGCCCACGTGATGGTCTGACGGAGGCCAGAGAGATGAAAAAGATCGAGATCAACTACAAATGGTGCAAGAAGTGCGGCATCTGCGCCGCGTTCTGCCCGAAGAACGTATTCGACCGGGACGAGGACGGAAAGCCTTCCGCCGCGCGCCCCGGAGACTGCATCGGCTGTCGTCTGTGCGAGATGCGCTGCCCGGACTTCGCGGTGACGGTCACGGAAGAGGAGGCATAGATCATGGGTGAATTCAGATTTATGCAGGGCAACGAAGCGATGACCGAAGGCGCCATCGCGGCGGGAGCCAGATTCTACGCAGGCTATCCCATCACGCCTTCGAGCGAAGTCGCGGAGACCTCCTCCATCCGTCTGCCACAGGTGGGCGGCCTCTATGTGCAGATGGAGGACGAGATCGGCAGCATGGCAGCTCTGATCGGCGCGTCCGCGGCAGGCAAGAAAGCCTATACAGCTACGAGCGGCCCGGGACTGTCCCTGATGGCCGAGAACCTCGGCGTTGCGGTCATGGGAGAGATCCCCTGCGTGCTCATCGACGTGCAGAGAAGCGGTCCGTCCACCGGTCTCGCCACCAAGCCCGCACAGGGCGACGTGCTGCAGGCCCGCTGGGGCACTCACGGCGACCATTCCGTCATCGTGCTGTCCCCGTCCTCCGTGCAGGACTGCTTCGATCTGATGGTGCAGGCGTTCAACTATTCCGAACAGTACCGCACGCCGGTCATCTTCCTGTCGGACGAGATCATCGGGCATCTGCGCGAGCAGGTCATCATCAAATCCCCCGAGGAACTGACGATCGTCGAACGCAGCGAACCCACCGGTGACCCGGCGGAATACCGCCCGTACGACCATTCCAAGGGCCTCGCGCCGCTGTCCCACTTCGGCAGCCCGTACGTCTTCAAGGTGAACGGCAGCATGCACGATGAGTGGGGCAGGCCCTGCGCGCGGCCCGATAACGCGGACCGCATCATCCGCCACCTCTCCGAAAAGATCGAGGCGCACGCGGAAGACATCGCCATCACGCGCAAATACAATATGGACGACGCGGAGATCGTCCTGATCTGCTACGGCGGAGCGGCGCGTTCCGCCCTGTCCGCCATGCAGAAGGCCAGGGAGAAGGGCATCAAGGCGGGCGTGCTGCAGCTGGTCACGCTGTGGCCGGTCCCCGAAAAGGACATCCTCGCGGCGATGGCGCAGGCCAAAGCTGTGATCGTGCCCGAACTCAACCTGGGTCAGTACATCGGCGAGATCGAAAAGAGAAACGCGCGGAACATCCCCGTTGCGGGGGTCAACCGCATCGACGGGCAGCCCATCCTGCCCGCGCAGATCCTGGAAAAGATCGAAGAGGAGGCGGCAAAATGATCAGAGATTATCTACTTGAAGAAAAGCTTCCTCTGTTCTGGTGCGCAGGCTGCGGCAACGGCATCGTGCTGCAGGCGCTGCTGCGCAATATCGACCGCCGCGGCTTCACCCGCGAGAACACCGTCATCACGACCGGCATCGGCTGCTGGGGCAAAGCGGACGACTACGTGACCACGAACAGCTTCCACGGCACGCACGGCCGGGCGCTGCCGTTCTCGACCGGCATCAAGCTGGCCAACCCGTCCCTGAACGTGTTCACGCTCATGGGCGACGGCGACGGCATCACGATCGGCGGCAACCACCTGATCCATGCGGCCCGCCGCAACGTCGACCTCGTCGCGATCATGGTCAACAACCTGAATTACGGCATGACCGGCGGCCAGTACTCCGGCACCACGCCGAAGCACGCGATCACGAAGACGTCTCCGTACGGGCACGTCGAGAACGGTTTCGACGTCTGCAGAGTCGTGCAGGCGGCCGGCGCTCCGTTCGTCGCGCGCGGCACGGTCTTCGACGTCGTGCAGCTCGATAAACTCATCAGCAAAGCCATCGACCACAAGGGCTTCTCGTTCGTCGAGGTTATCTCGCCCTGTCCGACGCACTTCGGCCGCTCCAACAAGCTGGGCGACGCGCCGAAGATGATGCAGTGGATCAAGGACAACACGGTGAGCCGCGAGAAGGCTGCGAACATGAGCGCCGAAGAGCTGCGCGGCAAGTTCGTCACCGGCATCTTCGAAGAAAGAGAACAGGAAGACTACGGCACAGCCTATCAGAAAGTCATCGACAGACTGAGAGGGGAGGCGGCAGAATGAAAACTCAGAAAGAGATCACCATCTCCGGTGTCGGCGGCCAGGGCATGATCCTCTGCGGCACGCTGATCGCGGAAGCCGCCGCGGTCCACGAACATAAAAAGGCGACGCTGTCCTCCGAATACGGTGTCGAGACGCGCGGCACGTTCGCAAAATCCGACGTCATCGTCTCCGACGAGGAGATCTATTTTCCCGACGTCACCGAACCGGATCTGGTCGTGTGCCTGCACCCGGTCGCCTACGCGAGATACGCGGGCAAGATCGGCGGCGCGCTGTTGCTCTACAATTCCGACGAAGTGACCCCGGACGAGATCGTCCCGGGACCGCAGAAGGGCCTTGCCATCACGAAGATGGCCAAGGAGCTGGGCAATCCGCAGACCGCGAACATCCTGACGATGGGAGCGATCGCGGGCCTGACGGAGGTCATCACGCCGGAAGGCGCGAAGGAAGCCATCCGACGGTTCTTCAAGGGCAAGAGCGACAAGGTGATCGCCCTGAACGAAAAGGCGTTCGACCTCGGTTACGGAGCGGGCTGCGGCCTGCGGGAGGAATAGCAAGTTGGATCCTGCTTTGCTCATCAGCCTCGCCGTGACCCTGGCAGCCATCGTGGCGCTCGCGGTCCGGACAGGCGCAAAGACAAAGAAGAATAAGGACAAGGGCAGCAATGCCGCGATCGTGGCGGGGGTCATCATCGGTACGCTGGTGGGCGGCTCCTCCACGGTGGGGACGGCGCAGCTCGCCTATACCTACGGCATGTCCGCCTGGTGGTTCACGCTCGGCGCCGGTA
>JAFZRG010000243.1 GCA_017619985.1 Bacillota bacterium
ATCCCGGTGAGCTCTTACCTCGCCTTTTCACCCTTGCCCTTGCGGGCGGTTGTTTTCTGTTGCACTTTCCCTGGGGTCACCCCCGGCAGCCGTTAGCTGTCATCCTTGCCCTGCGGAGCCCGGACTTTCCTCACGCCCTGCCTTCCGGCAGAGCCCGCGACCGCATGGGCTGCTCATATCGGTTTATAACGTATATTCGAACGGATTTGCCATGGATTCGGATTTGATCAGTTCCGCCGTGAACCGTTCGTCAGCGCGGAGCTGCATCGCCATGTTCGGTACGAACTGCCACTCCGTACCGTAGTGACCCGCATCGATCAGGCAGATGCCGAGGTCTTTGGCTGCCTGGGCGTCGTGGTGTTTGATATCTCCGGAAACGAACGCGTCGGCACCTTGCTTGTACGCCTCGTAAAGATATTCCCCTCCTCCGCCTGTGCAGACCGCGACTTTGCGGATCTCGCGGTCGGAATCGCCCTGGATCTTCAGTCCTTCGTAGCCGCAGGCTGCGTTCACATCGGAGATGAACTCGTCGAACGTGACGGGCTTATCCAGATAACCGATGCGCGTGATGCCGCCGGCCAGTTCCTCCGGAAAGCTGCAGCCGATCTCCTTCATCAAATAGTCGTTATTCCCTCCGGGAGCCTTGTCGAAGCAGGTGTGAGCCGCATAGACGCTGATGTTCTCTTTGATCAGGCGCAGGATATGGCTTCCGACCGTATAGTCAGGCGTGATCTGCCTGACCGGAACGAACAGGAGCGGATGGTGACAGACGATCATGTCGCACTTTTCCTTTTTCGCCTCGTCGATCACGCGGTTCGTGATGTCCAGGGCCAGCAGAACGCGTGAGACCTCTTTGCCGCCGCAGTCGATCTGCACGCCGCTGTTGTCCCACTCCTCCTGCAGTGAGAGAGGCGCTATCTCATTCAGAATGGTCAGTAATTGCTGTTTTTCCATAGTACTTCCCTCCTTTGCTCCAGGATCGAAGCCTTGCGCTGCAAGGCTTCCAGCTTATTCCGGTCTGCCGGTTCCTTCGAACGCAGCAGATTATCCATAACAATTCTTATGTTAACCAACTCCCGATCCAGAAACGCGATCATCAAAGGGTCTTCGCATTCCGGAATATCGGGATAATCGTACGGTTCCTGCGTTCCTTTCTCCGCCGCGAAGATCTGGCAGAGCCGCCTTCTCTCGCGGACGAGGCGCTCTTCGCAGATGCGCCAGCCGTTCGACCACAGCCATTCGCGGAGCATGCCTGCCCTGCTGCGCGGCTGGAATACGAACCGCTGCACGGAATCCGTCACTTCCGGTACTGCGGCAAGCAGTCTTGAGGTCAGTTCGCCGCCCATACCAGCGATCACGACAGTGTCCGCTTCGCCTGGCTTCAGAACGGAAAGTCCGCTCCCGAGCCGCAAGCTGTAGCTGTCTTCCGCCATGCTCGACCGTTCGATGCGCAGTTTCGCCTTCCCGATCGGACCTTCGTTGATATCGGAAAGGATCGCGAACGGAACAATGCCGTTTTCCAGACACCACATCGGAAGATGCCCGTGGTCCGTACCGATGTCGGCCATGGGTCTTCCCGGGATCACAAGATCCGCTATCGCTTTCAGGCGTTCGCTCAGAACGGGAGTCCTATTCAAGATAATCCCTCAGTCTCTTGCTTCTGTTGGGGTGGCGGAGCTTGCGCAGCGCCTTGGCTTCGATCTGGCGGATGCGTTCGCGCGTGACCTTGAACATCTGCCCCACTTCCTCCAGTGTGCGCTGGCGTCCGTCGTCCAGGCCGAAACGCAGACGGAGCACTTCCTGCTCTCTGTCGGTCAGCGTGGACAGCACTTCGTCCAGCTGTTCCTTCAGCATGGAGAACGCGGCGGCGTCCGCGGGAGACGGCACGTCTTCATCGGGGATGAAGTCGCCCAGATGGGAGTCTTCCTCTTCTCCGATGGGCGTTTCGAGGGAAACAGGTTCCTGCGCGATCTTCGAGATCTCGCGGACCTTTTCCACGGGGATCTCCATCTCGGCGGCGATCTCTTCGGGAGACGGGTCTCTGCCCAGTTCCTGCAGCAGCTGGCGGGTCACGCGGATCTGCTTGTTGATCGTCTCGACCATGTGCACGGGGATGCGGATCGTTCTCGCCTGATCCGCGATGGAACGCGTGATGGACTGGCGGATCCACCATGTCGCATAGGTCGAGAACTTGAAGCCCTTGCGCCAGTCGAACTTGTCGACGGCTTTGATCAGGCCCAGGTTCCCTTCCTGGATCAGGTCCAGGAACAGCATGCCGCGGCCCACGTAGCGCTTGGCGATGGATACAACGAGACGCAGGTTCGCTTCGCACAGGCGCTTTTTCGCCTCTTCGTCGCCCTGCTCCATCCTCTGTGCCAGATCCATTTCTTCATCCGCGGTCAGAAGGGGCACTTTGCCGATCTCTTTCAGATACATGCGCACGGGATCGTCCACGGTGACCCCTTTGGGCATCTCCGTCAGGTCGTCTGACTCGGCGGCTTCCACGAGTTCCTCCAGTTCCGCTTCGCTCTCGGGATCGGGTTCGAGCGCGTCGAAATCGAAGTCGTCCTCGATGATGAGCGGCGCGACTTCCACGCCCGATTCCTCCAGCTTATCGTAGAACGCGTCCTTTTCGTTCTGGGTCAGATCCAGATCCGAAAACGCATCGTCCACTTCATTGAAGGTGATGGAGCCGGATTTCTTCGCGCGCTCCAGGATCTGATCCAGCTGTTCGTAGGCTTTCTTTTCGCTTTCGCTGTCGTAATTCATTCTTTTTCCTTCCCCTTATCTGAAATATATTTTCTGCAGTTCGGCCTGCTCGCGCATGAGCGCGTTCAGTTTCTCTTCGTCCTCTTCTTCTGCGATGGAGAGGATGTCCATGATCTCCTTGATCCGTCTTTCCGCGCGCCGGCGGTCCAGCTTGTCGAGGCAGTCTTTGAAAGCGCCTTCCTCGTCGCCTGTGACCACTTCTTCCAGGATGCGGTCGAAATACGCCAGCGCCGTGTCATCCAGCTTCTCCCGCACGGCTTTCGGATCGAAATCGTTGTTCTCCCGGTACAGTTCTCCGAGGACTTCTGAGATCCTGTAGCCTTCCGGACTGACGAACGCTTCTTCGTACTCCTTCAGCCTCGGCCAGAAATCGCTGCGCTGCATGCACAGTTTGATGAGCATGCGCTCCAGCATGACGCGGCCTCGCAGTTCGGTCATGTTGACGGCCGGTCTCGGTTCTTCCTGCCCGGCGGGTCCGCCTTCTTTCGGCGGCGGTGCCTGCGGTACGTAAGCCGGTATGGTATCGATCTCCCGCTGGAGCGCGCCTTCCGATACGCCGCTCATCTTAGCGACTTTCTGCACGTACAGATCCTGCTCGACCGGAGAGAGTTTCTTCAGTTCTTTTGCAGCCGCTTTCAGGAACAGGATGCGCCTGTCGAAATCGTTGATGTCGTATTTTTTCGCGATCAGACCGATCTTGAAGTCCATATCCGTGACCGCCGTTCTGTCCAGCAGCGCGCGGAATTCGTCAGCACCATGCTTCTTGATGTATTCATCCGGGTCCTTGCCGTCGTCGACGTGCATGACCCGCACATCGAGCCCCGCTTCCCGGAGAACGTCGCAGCCGCGG
>JAFZRG010000244.1 GCA_017619985.1 Bacillota bacterium
CTTGTTTGGACGGCTCATATAAGGTAATATTAAGTGTGGTGCGGAATCGGCACCTGTATTTTATCGTTGTTTGAAGAAAGGCGAGACACCATGACAGAATTCAGACTTATTTTCAAGGACCCGGCTGCATATGCCGATAAACCAATCGAAGTGTGCGGCTGGATCAGAAACAACCGCAACTCCAACGCTTTCGGTTTTATCGAGCTGAACGACGGGACCTATTTCAAGTCTGTTCAGATCGTATACGAAAAGGAGTTCCTCTCCAACTTTGAAGAAGTGGCCAAACTGCCGCTGTCCACGGCTCTGATCGTGAAGGGCAATCTGGTGCTGACCCCGGAGGCCAAGCAGCCGTTCGAGATCAAGGCGACTGAAGTGACCGTCGCTGCGCCGTCCGATCCGGACTATCCCATCCAGAACAAGCGCCACAGCCTGGAGTACCTGCGCACGCAGGCCCACCTGCGTCCGAGAACGAACCTGTTCTCCGCGGTCTTCCGCGTCCGCAGCGTCGCCGCGTTCGCCATCCACAAGTTCTTCCAGGACAAGGGCTACGTCTACGCGCATCCGCCCATCATCACCGCGTCCGACGCGGAAGGCGCCGGCGAGATGTTCCACGTGACCACGCTGGATTTCGAGAACGTCCCCAAGAACGAGGACGGCACCGTCGACTTCACCCAGGACTTCTTCGGCAAATCCGCGAACCTGACCGTTTCCGGCCAACTGGAAGCCGAGATCTTCGCCCTGGCGTTCAAGAACGTCTACACGTTCGGACCCACGTTCCGCGCCGAGAACTCCAACACCGCGCGCCATGCGTCCGAGTTCTGGATGATCGAACCGGAAGTCGCGTTCATGGAGCTCCCCGAGCTGATGGACCTCATCGAAGAGATGGTCAAGTACATCATCACGTACGTGCTCGAGCATTGCCCCGAAGAGATGCAGTTCTTCAACAGCTTCGTCGATAAGGGCCTGCTGGCAAGACTCGACAACGTCGTCTCGAGCGATTTCGTGCGCCTGACCTACACCGAAGGCGTCGAGCTGCTGGAGAAGGCAGTCGCGGGCGGCCGCAAGTTCGACTACGCGGTCACCGGCTGGGGTATGGATCTGCAGTCCGAACACGAGAGATACCTCACCGAGGAAGTCTTCAAGAAGCCCGTCTTCCTGATCAACTATCCATCCGCCATCAAGGCGTTCTATATGAGGGAGAACGAAGACGGAAAGACCGTCGCGGCCTGCGACCTGCTGGTGCCCGGCGTCGGCGAGATCGTCGGCGGCTCCCAGAGAGAAGAGCGCTACGACGTGCTGCTCGACAAGATCCGCAGGAACGGCATGGACGAGGCGACCTACTGGTGGTACCTCGAACTGCGCAAGTACGGCGGGGTCAAGCACTCCGGCTACGGCCTCGGCTTCGAGCGCATGATCATGTACCTGACGGGCGTCTCCAACATCAGAGACGTGCTGCCGTTCCCGAGAACGCCGCGCACCGCGGACTTCTAAGGATCATCGCCAAAAAGTTCACAAACACAGCGCGATCTGTGTTACAATAAATTGTTGCGTTAATAATTGTTCACTATTTTTTAGGAGGATGTTCAACAATATGAAAGGCTACAACACCAGCAATATCAGAAACGTCGCGCTCCTCGGCCACGGCGGCACAGGCAAGACAACGTTTCTGGAAGCCTGTCTGAAGGAGACCGGCGTCATCAGCAGAATGGGCAGAGTCGAGGACGGCAATACCGTTTCCGACTTCGACAAGATGGAGATCGAGAAAGGTTATTCCATTTCCCTGTCCATCGTTCCCGTCGAATACAACAAGACGAAGATCAATTTCCTGGATACGCCGGGTGTGTTCGACTTCGTGGGCGAAGTCAACTCCGCAGTCAGAGCTGCTGAAGCTGCCGCCATCTTCGTAGACGCATCCTCCGGCATTCAGGTCGGTACGGAAAAGGCATGGGCGACCTGCCAGAAGTTCGGCGTTCCCAGATTCTTCGTGGTCAATAAGACCGACAAGGAGAACGTGAACCTGGACGAGGTCATCGATTCCCTGAAGGGCAAGTTCGGCACCTCCGTCGTCACGCTGGACGACAAGGACGCGCTGACCGAAGCCATCGCCGAGACCGACGAAGCGCTCATGGAGAAGTACTTCGAAGGTGAGGAATTCACCGACGAAGAGTTCAACAACGGTCTGATGACGGGTATCGCCGGCGGCGACATCTGCCCGATCATGACCTGCTCCGCGCTGAAGGATGAAGGCGTCAAGGACATCCTGGACAACATCCTGAAGTACATCCCCGCTCCCGGCGGCGAAGTCAAGACCGAAGAAGGCGAGCTCGCTTACGGCGACGGTCCGGTCTGCGCATACGTGTTCAAGACCATCGCGGACCCGTTCCTCGGCAAGATCTCCCTGGCCAAGGTGATCCGCGGCAAGCTGACCCCGGCCATGATGATCTACAACCCCGACGCGGAAAAGGACGAAAAGCTCGGCTCCATGTTCTTCCTGCGCGGCAAGACCCAGGGCGAAGCGCCTGAAGTCAAGCCCGGCGACATCGTAGCGCTCGGCAAGCTGCAGGTCACCAAGACCGGCGACACGCTGTGCGATAAGGCGAACATCGTCAAGCTGCCGAAGGTCGAATATCCGCAGCCCACGCTGTTCACCGCCATCGAGCCCAAGGCCAAGGGCGACGACGCGAAGGTCGCGGCAGGCATCGCGAAGATGAAGGAAGAAGATCCCTCCTTCAGCTTCGAGAGAAACGCCGAGACCAGACAGTCCCTGCTGGGCACCCAGGGCGACCTGCAGACAGGCGTCCTGCTGGCCAAGCTGAAGGACCGCTACGGCGCCGGCGTTGAGACCGTTCCCCAGAAGGTCGCTTACAGAGAGACCATCAAGGGCAACTCCGACGTTCAGGGCAAGCACAAGAAGCAGACCGGCGGTTCCGGCCAGTACGGCGACTGCTACATCCGCTTCAGCCCGTCCACCGAAGAATTCGAATTCGCTGACGAGACCGTCGGCGGCTGCGTTCCCAAGCAGTTCATTCCCGCAGTCGAAAAGGGTCTGCGCGAATGCATGGAGAAGGGACCCCTCGCAGGCTGCAAGTGCCAGAACATCAAGGCGGTCCTGTACTACGGTTCCTATCACGCGGTCGACTCCGATGAAATGTCCTTCAAGATCGCCGCTTCCCTGGCGTTCAAGAAGGGTATCGTCGAGGCGAAGCCCTGCCTGCTCGAGCCCATCATGAAGATGGAGATTCTCGTTCCCGAGGATTACGTAGGCGCCGTCATGGGCGACCTGCCCACGCGCCGCGGCATCGTGCTCGGCATGGAGCCTCAGGTCGGCCAGACCCTGCTCCACGCGGAAGCGCCGCAGGCGGAACTGTTCAGCTATGCGAACGACCTGCGCGCCATGACCCAGGCAAGAGGCACCTTCACTCTCGCGTTCGACCGCTACGAAGAAGTTCCGGGCCAGCTGGCTCAGAAGATCATCGAAGCCCACAAGGCCGAAGAGGAAGCTGAAAAGAAATAGTGACGCAATGTAAAAAGGCCGGTCCGAAAAGGACCGGCCTTTTGTTGTGCGGATTTTACGCTTTCTGCCTCGCGTACGCCAGCGTGCTGCAGGCCATCAGGACGAGCATGCCGCCGAGGAGCAGCATCAGCGCGCCGTTGTAATTGCCGGAAGCGTCATACATGAAACCGATGATCGAAGTGATCGCCGCGTTGGCCGCGGTGTTGAGCATGTTGATCGTCGGATAGGCCTTCGCGTAGTTCTCCTTGTTGAACATGTCGCGGGAGAGCAGTGCCGTACCCACGGAGGACAGGGAATAGCACAGGCCGACGAGGAAGGCCGCGACGTACAGGGCGGCGGTGCCGTGGACGCGCATCATCATCAGCGTGCCCGCCGCCACCAGCGTGCCCCAGATCCAGACACCTTTGCGGATGCCGATACGGTCGGTGACCGCGCCGTACGCCAACTTGCCGAACGTGTTGGAGATCATGGCGGAAGACACCATGGCAGAACCGACCGCGGCCGTATGGCCGTAGCTGTCCGCGATGCCGGAAAAGTGCGGGATATACGAAGTCGCGCAGGACGCGATGCAGGCGTAGATCAGGACGAGCACGAAGAGGATCGGGTCCAGCGGGCCGTCTGCCGGCTGTACGAATACCTGCTTTTTCTTTTCGGATCCGCCAAGCATCGTCGGTTCAAAACCGGCGTCTTCCGGCCGCACTCCGACGGGGAACAGCAGGGCAGGCAGATAGAAGAGCACGATGAAGGCGGCCATTACCAGATAGCCGGTGCGCCAGCCTGCGCGTTCGATCACGGAAGACAGGATGGGGGACAGGATCGCTCCGCTGATGCCGGCACTGCAGAAGATCAGGCTCGTCAGAAGGCCGACGCTGCCCGTGAACCAGTTGTTGATGGTGATGGCGACGAGGACGGTGCCTGCCGTGCCCGCGCCGATGCCTCGGATGGCGCTCAGAACGTACATGGGCAGGAGGGAGTGCGTCATGGACAGCAGCGCCGTACCGCCCGCGAACAGGCAGGTGCAGATCAGCACGATGCGCTTGAATCTGCCGGACTTTGCGGCTCTGGCACCCAGGATGCCGCCGACGGCGCAGCCTAAAGACGCGATGGTGTGGGCGACGCTCACGTCGCCCCGGCCGACGCCGAAATCTGCGGCGATGGAATTGAAATACAGCCCTGCCACGTTGTACAGGACGCCCAGACAGTTGCTCATCAGGCCGCAGAGGGCGATGATGAGGAGGATGTGGCGGGTCTTGAATTGCTTCATGGGTCACGCTCCTAGATCATGCCGTAGACTGCGATGAGGGCCGGAATGGTGATGAGGCTCAGGACCGTGGTGAACGTGAAGATGCCCGAAGCATAAGGCGCGTTGCGTTTATGCTCCGCGGCGAACATGGTGACCATGGCGCCCATGGGGCAGGC
>JAFZRG010000245.1 GCA_017619985.1 Bacillota bacterium
CTGATCGGTACCGTCCCAGTCTTTCAGATACCCCTTGAACACCAGCTTCTGCGGATGCGTCGAATGCTCCGGATTGAAGTACGATTTGTAAACTTCCGCATACCGGTTCGGGTCGAGCGCATGTTTTTCGCCACGCCAGTCGCCGTATGAGTTCTGGGTCTCATAATACAGATACGATTCTTTTTCGGGATCCTCGTAGATCGCGAACGTGACGTCTCTGTCTCTCTGGCTATAAATGACCTCGCCAGTGTCCGGGTAATATACGGTGTACGGAAAGCCGTCCGCGATCGTGAAATACTGCGCCTTCTTCCCTCCCGACACATCGTTGGGCAGGGGCGGCAGATCCGTGACGTTGTCCGTCACGTAGCCGCTGAGCGTCTCATGCTTGTGCGTGACCGTGGAACCGGTATTCGCGTTAAAGCGCGTAGATCCCTTACCATAGACGGCATTCGAAGGAAGGTTCACGGTAGCGGACTTTTCCCTGGCGCCTTTTTCGGTAAAGCTCGTGCTCGTGATCCGCTCCGTCAGCAGCGAGGATCCGCAGTCCTTCAGACCCCACCCCGCGAAAACGTAGCTGTTGTCGCCGCGGTTTTCGATGGTGTAGCTCTGGGCGGCGGACAGGTTCTCGGAGATGATGGCGCCGTAGTTGACCACCTGGGCGCCTTCTCCCAGCGTCAGGCCGTACTTGCCGCTGCAGCACAGCTTGCAGTCCGGCATGACGATGATGGTCCCGTCGCAGTAGATGCGTCCGCCGTCGTCGCCCGCCGCTTCGTGCAGCGAAGCGATCGTGCCGTAGCGGGTCTGTTCGTTCGCCGTCTCATAGGTCTGCAGCAGCAGCGTGCCGCCGGGTTTTACGACGATGGTGCCGTTGTTGAGGATCCAGTCGCTGCAGGACAGAACGCCGCCGTCCTCCACCGTGATGATCACGTCGTGACCCACGGCGATGGGGCCGTCGAACGTCTGCACCTGGCCTTTCTGTACCGTGAAGTCGACCTGGCAGAAGCTGATGGTAGCGGGTTCTCCCCAATACAAGTCGAAGTCGCCTTTCGCATCCTTGAAAGGTTTCCTGTCTTCGTAGCGGTCATCCGTTTTCCACGGAGAATAGTCATCGACGATACACCTGTAGGCCATTTCCATTACGCTCATTCCCCGGAGCCAGCTGTAAACGACCGGACCGCCGCCGTAGCCTGCAGTCAGCAGTTGACTGCCTGTATGCAGCATGCCGGTGGGCGTGCTGAACTTATCTATGTTCTTGACGAAATTGATCAGATGATCCCGGCCGTCGCCGGCGTAGAAGCTCAGGAGATGAGCGTCTCCGCCGGGGTATCCGAAGATATGGTATTTCTGCGTACCTTCGATCTGGGAGACAAACCAGGTCCGGTGCATGAGGTCGACTTTCGGCGGACGGGCCTCATAGCCGCGGCTGTTCAGGCCGTTGTGCTCCGGCGTATAGGTATAGGACGCGCTTGTAAAGTTCGACTGCGTGGCTCTTTTGACATCCAGAAACCAGTCCAGACTGTTGACGTATTTTGCCTTCGTCCCGAAAGTCCTGTCGACTTCATCGTAATAGGAATAGATGCGGTTCGTGTTTGTCAGCCAGTATTTCTGGGTTTCCATCGCGCTGCCCGTGGTCGGATTCGGGAACCAGATGGCGTAAGATGTCTGCGTATCGCCATTCAGCCTTACATCCAGTTGGTTACCGTAAGCCTGATTGCCGTAAGTGACACTCTGTGTTTCGCCATTGACCGTGATCGTTGCCTGGTTTCCCACAGCGACAAAACGCGGCAATCCCGCCGCGCCGAAGGAGACGGCTGTGCCGGTGCTCTTCAGCACGCTGTAATCGAAGGGCAGATCCGAGACGGAGCGGCCTGTGTAAAGACGGTTCCTGTGATACACGCCGGACGGCAGACTATCCTTTTCGAGTTCCCAGCCCACGTCCATCGGGGAGTCGATATCTCTGATCTTCGGGCTTACCAAGTCTTCCGCGTGTTTCGTCTTGTTGTTCCCGACGATCTCGCTGTAGAACGTTTTGTCCGTACCGAGATAATACTGGTCATCCCAGGCGATGATCACAGGGTAAGACGTGCCGTCCACCGTTGCGGGCGGCATGCCCTTGTGCCAGTAATAGACCGTGCCCTTCGTGATCGAAGGGTTCGTAAAACCGCTCTGGTCTATGGTCAGGGTATCCGCGCTGGCGCTCAGTGTAGCGGAGACCGTCATGCCCAGGGCCAGAAGACCGGTGAGTATTCTCTTTGCAATGCTTTGTTTTTTCATCGTTGCATCTCGCTGATCATTTCGCTCCAAGCTTTCGATCCCAGAGCGCATGCGGTACGCTCTCGGATCGAAAGCCTGCTTGCAGGCTCTCGACGTGTCCGGGCTTAGATGGTTCCCTTGTAGTAGGCGTTTACCCAATCGATCATCTTGGGCATCAGACCCTTCAGGACGACCAGAAGGATGAAGATCAGAACGAAGCCGATGATGGCGTTCTTCAGAGCGCCCTTCGCCTTTTCTCTGTCCTGAGGTTCTTCCGCCTTGGCGAACTTTGCGCCGAGGATGACGCAATAGAGCGCACCGACAGCACCGACGATCAGGATCAGCGGTTTGAGCAGATCTTCCAGCAGTGATACGATCGGCGCAACAACAGATTCAAACATTTTCTCTCTTCCTTTCTTTTTTATTTTGATCAAAATAAAGAATAAATTGGTGAGCAGTCGTGCCGCGCCTAGAATACGGCACAGTAACTCTAGTTTGCATTCTAAAACCCCTTGTCCAACAGATGTCCAACAAGGGGTCGATACTTTTCTCTGTTTTTTTGAAGATGTTCAGCGTTTTTCGCTGAGTTTGCGTTCGATATAGGCTTCCGTGAGCTCCGCCCAGGCGTAGGAACTCATGTATTCGCCCCGGTAGGCGTTCACGGCGTCGATGTCTCCGGCAAGAAAACGGTACAGGTCGCACGAGATGAGCTCTGGCCTGACGCGTATCGTGCCGCGCTGCAGTTCGAGGATCTCGCCGATCCCGTTGTCCTCCAGAGTCGAGCGGAGACTGCGGAACACGACGTCCAGCTGCTTCTGCATGGAGCGGTCGTACATGGCGTCCTCCCACAGCGCCGCAAAGGCTTCCGCCCGGGAGACGCTTCCGCCCTGCCGGTCGATCAGGTACGCCAGCAGTTCCTTGGATTTCGTCCGCGCGAACGGGACCGGTCTTCCGTCCACCAGCAGGTCGAAATTGCCGAAGGTCACCGCCGTGATGTGAGCCTGCTCCTGCGCCGGATGCGCCGCCAGCGCATAGCGGATCTCTTCTTTCAGCCGCTCCCGGTCCACGGGTTTGAGCAGATAGCCGGAAGCGTGCATCGCGAAGGCGTCCACCGCGAACTGGGCGTAACCCGTCAGGAACACGATGGCCGTATCGGGACTGATCTCCTTGATCTTCGCCGCAAGCGCCAGCCCGTTGATATCGGGCATATCGATGTCCAGCAGCGCGATGTCCGCCCGGTTTCCTTCCCGGAACCAGTCCAGAGCGTCCTGCACGAACAGGAACTCCTCCACTTCGCAGTCCGCCGGCGCGATGTCCCGGCATAACGAGCCGGTCAGCCGCAGCACCAGATCTTCGTCGTCTACGCAGATGATCCTCATGCGCTCTCCTTTCCGGCGGGGATGCGGATCGTCACTTCCGTCCCCTCTCCGAGCGTGCTCTTTACGAGCATCGTACCGCCGCACATCTTCTCGATGCGCTCCTTGACGTTGCGCAGGCCGATGTGCGTATTATCCGACTGGAGAGCGGCGATCACGTCGAAGCCCTTGCCGTTGTCCGTGACCCGGATCACGTTGAAGCCGGCCTCCTGCCGCGTGCTGACGTACACCCTGCCGTCCCTCTTTCCTCTCACCCCGTGGCGGATGGAATTCTCCACGATGGGCTGCAGCGAGAGCGCAGGTACGCTGAAATGCGTCTCCCGGATGTCGTATTCCACCTTGATGTTCGGGAAGCGCAGCATCTCGATATCCGCGTAGACCTTCGTATGTTCCAGCTCCGCCTCGAAGAGGATCAGATCCTCCTGGTTGAGGGAATCGATGTTCTGCCGCAGATAGGTGCCGAACTTCGACACGGTCTCCGACGCTTTGTTCGGATCGATGAGGCAAAGGGACTGGATCGTGGAAAGCGTGTTGAACAGGAAATGCGGCTGGATCTGCGAGATCATGATGCGGATGCGCTGTTCGGTCAGCAGGTCCTTTTCGTGCTCGTAGACGAACATCTGGTGCAGCCAGATGAAGAAGAACACGCAGCTGCTGACGATGGCGATGGTCAGGAAAGTGATGGGCAGATCGAAGGAAAAGAACGTATCCGCCGCGGTCGCGAGCAGGATGGCGGTCAGGATCGCCGCAGGATAAACGACCGCAAGTCCGCCCTGCCCCCGGTAGCGCTCCAGGATCTTGAGGAAGAGCCAGATCAGCAGGATGAAGCTGACGATATGGCAGGTGTAGCCCAGCGGTCCGCGCGAAAAATGCCCGTTTTCGCTGAACCAGATCACGAGACGCGTGCCGAAGGACAGAAAATAGATGCCGACGTTGACGATGCACAGGATCCAGGCCCAGCGCTCCTCCTTTACGATCTGGATGAAGCACGCGATGATGATCGGCCGCAGCCAGTAGCCGATCACGGCGGCCAGCGTCTGCTGGAACACCTTGTCCGGCACCCCGCCCAGACTGTAATCCATGCGGTTCTGGACGATCAGGATCAGCGACATCACAATACAGGCTATCAGGAGCTTCCTGTCGCCGTCTTTGATGTAGGGGTCCCTCATGACGCCGAAGGAGACTCCTACCAGCTGCAGCAGCAGCGCGAATTGCATTGCGATCGCAAACTGAGAGATGGAGATCATATCGTTTCCCGGCAGCGCGTCAGGACCGGGCGCCCTTGTATTCCAGGCAGAGCATCGTCAGGTCGTCGAACTGTTCCTCGTCCTGCACGAAGTCCGCCACCGCGTCGTTCATGTTCGAGAGCGTCTGCTGCGGGGTCGCGCCCGGATCCGCGTTCAGCGCGCCGGTCAGGCGTTCCATGCCGAACATGTTCGTGACGCCTCCGGGACCCTTCGCCTCGGGCAGGCCGTCCGTATACAGGAACAGCTTCGAACCGGGCTGCAGCAGCAGCTCATAATCTTCGTACGTCTCGTCCTCGAGGCCTCCCACGACGAATCCGTGTTTATCCTTCACGATCTCATATTTCCCGCCGGGCTGCATGACGACGGGATATTCGTGACCCGCGTTGGAAGCGGTCAGTTTGCCGGTGGAAAGCTCCAGCACGCCGATCCAGACGGTGACGAACATGTCGGCCGAGTTGTTGGCGCAGATCATCTCGTTCGTCTTGCGCAGCACTTCCGAGGGCGGCAGATCCTGCGTCGCGAAGTTCTTGAGCGTGATCATGCAGATCGTCATGAACAGCGCGGCGCCGATGCCCTTGCCGGAGACGTCCGCGATGACGAGACCCAGGTGGTCGTCGTCGATGAAGAAATAGTCGTAGAAGTCGCCGCCGACTTCCTTCGCAGGATCCATGGAAGCGTAGATATCGATCTCGCTGCGTTCGGGGAACGGCGGGAAGACGTTCGGCAGCATGGATTCCTGGATGCGCGACGCGAGCGAGAGCTCCGCCCCGACGCGCTCTTTTTCCGCGGTGATCGTCTGAATGTTCTCGATATAGTCGTTCATGCGGCGGGTCATGGACTCGAACGACTCCGCCAGCATCTGCGTTTCGTCGCCGGTCTCGAGATCCCACTCGAAATCGAGCGTGTCGCCGGAGATGCGGCTGACTTTATCCGTGAGAACGTGGATCGGCCGTACGATGTTCTGCGAGAGCCGGATCGCGATCCAGACGGCCATCGCGACGGCGACGCCGAACAGACCGATCAGGATCCACGTAGCGTTCAGGACCTGCTGGTTGCTCGCCTGCATGGACTGGTCCATCATGGACCCGAGGCTTTCGAGCATCTGCTTCGTCGGCGCCTCGACGCCTTCCTGCGGCAGGACGACGAACAGGGACCAGCCGACGGTCTTCATCGGCGCGTACGCGATATAACTGGGAACGCCGTCGACGTTGATGAGGTTGACGCCCTTCATTCCGATGGAAGCGTTCGTGGCCACCTGGGCCAGCGCTGCGTCCCGGTTCCTGCGGATATCCGGACCGCCCGTCACGGCGGCAAGGCTTCCCTCCGCTGCCGTGGAGAACAGGATCTTTCCGTCGCTGTTCATGATGGCGGCAAATCCGCCCGAACCGACGTCGATGCTCTGCACGAACGATTCCATGTTGTCGAGGTACATGCCCGCGCCGGCGACTGCGACCAGTTCCCCGTCCCGAAAGACGGGAACGCCGCACATGACCGTGGGACGCGGCGTGTGGGCATCCTTCGTGACCGGTGTGAAATACGGGCGCTTCAGGATCGCAGCGCCTTTGTACCAGGGCCTTTCCTTCGCTTCGAGGGGCATGAGTTCGCCGTTCTCGTCGTACTTTTTCGCGGGGATGTAGTCCGCCTGGACCATAAAACCGGATTCTGTAGCCACGTAGACGGAGACCATGATCTCCTGGTTCGCGTTGATCGCCATCAGCGTATCCTGAACGTTGCCGATGAGGGCGAGTTCTTTCTTAATGGCGGGGTCATCCGGATCCGTCTTGGCGGAATACAGGACCTGCATGGTGAGTTCGCCGTCCTTCGACGCGTCCGGAAGAGGCACGGAGCGGGGACCGTAATCCTGCGGATTGTTGTAGATCTGCTCCGCCACATAAGCCACTTCGCAGACCGCGCTTTCGAATTCCGAAAAGACTTCGTCCGCGATCCTCGCTTTTTCGACAGCCATATCCTGCAGCAGGCGTGACGCTTCGCGCGACATGTATTCCGAAGACATCTGCCCGGTCATCTCGCTCAGTTCCTCGTTGGTCTCCGCCTGCAGCTTCGAGAGGTTGTTCATGGTAAATATAAAGAACAGCACAGAAAGAAGCAGCATGACGATGACGATCGCAAGCATGGCGTTCAGTATTTTCTTTCCGAGAGATCTGTTCTTCAACATTGTCGTATACCCTTCCGCGTTTATTATACTACAGCCCGGCCTGCTGCTGCAGCGGGTTCTTTGCCGTTTCGTATTCCTTCGTGATCTTCTCGACGTTCAGCTTGGACACGTCGAATACGGAATCAGCCTTCCCGAGCGCCTGGTCCGGACGCCCGCCGGCGAACAGAGCCTTTCTGGCTTCCGGATCTTTATATTTTGCCGCCAATTGTTTGACGGCAGGATCCTGCATCTGCAGCTTCATAACGTCTTCCAGCAAAGCGGTGCCGTCGATGACCGTTCTTCCGTGCTTTTTCAACGCCGTGGATAATTGCTTGTTCGCGTCTCCCGAATAATAGTAAACAGGCGCTTTGCTGAGCGCGACTGCCAGGGCGATCGCCTGCGCGGCTTCCACCTCATTCAGCACCCTGTCGGATGCGAGAGGCGCCAGTTCCTGCGTATACTCTGCCACCGGCGACGCAGCCCCTCTCTTTTTATTCGGGATCTCGGGAAGAGATCTCGCCTCTTCCGGGAGAACATCCAGCGCGTGATAGGTCTTCTTGTGATTCGAGTGCCTGACAGCTTTGGAAGCGCCGAAATCGCTCAGACTGATGGTATTGTAATTCCTGTCGTGACCCAGACGGACCTCGTTCGTGCGGTCGATCACCGTTTCGGCGGCCATCTTCGCGTACGGGCCGCATTTGCCCAGTTCCGCCAGGATATCGAACGACTGGTCGACGAGGTTCTGGTCGGCCTGCTTTCCGCGCAGGCTCTTTCTGCCCTTGGCGTAGCCGCAGGTCTTGTCGAAGATCTCCTGGAGCTTTTTCGGCCCGCTGTTCTTCGGATCGTTCAGGTCGATGGATCCGACGCTTTCCACAAGGGCTTTCCATTCCTTGCCGTGCCCCTCGGGACCGTCCATATGCGTCAGCATGCCCTTGATCTTCCGGAGCGCCTCGCTGCACTCCTCCTTGGAGACCTTCGCGAACGGGCTGTAAAGGCCCATGACCGCGTTGAAATGCTTATCCGGGTCTTTGGGATCTTCCTTCAGCAGTTCTTTGACCCGTCCGGGATCTTCGCACAACTTTTTGAAGACCGGACGCTTTTTGATCTGCTGCGCGAACTTTTCCGCTTTTTCGGGGCTGAACGCATCCTTCTGATCGTCGGGGATCCCGGCCTCGAACGCGCCGACGAGGACCTTCGCCAGATAGTCCTTTTTCTTTTCCGGGTCGTGCGGGACGTTGTCCAGATGCTCGCGCTTATAATCGGCCCAGGTCGTCGTATGCTCCGGATGAGCCTCTTTTTTGAAATCGAGATCCATCTTTTCCAGATCCATTCCCATCCTGAACGCGCTGTTGACGTAGGCGAGATCGTCGTAGAACGTATCCAGCGTACCGTTCTGGGCCGCTGCTTTCATGGCCTGATAGAACGTCGTGCCTTCCGGGCCCTTCATCTTCATCAGCCGCTTGAGCTGATGGCTCTGCCGGACGCCTTCTACAGCCTGGGTGTTGGAATATGCGCCGTAGGCGTCGCCGAAAGCTTCGATGGACCAGGTGAGCGCGTCGCTCGCCTTGTCCGCGAAGCGCTGCTTCTCCTTCCCTGCCCCTTCCGCTCCGATGAGCGCCTCCCGGAACGCGTCCGAGGAAACGAGACTCTGCATGCGGGCCGACGGGCCTGCCATCGCCGTCTTGAAGTACGGTTCATTCTTCTGGATCCCGGAATAGATCTCTTTGGCTTTTTTCTCCGTAGGGAGATCCGGTTCCACGCCGAATTCTTTGCGGAAATACCTGAGCCGGTCTCTCTGTCTGACCCTGCTCTGCTCTTCCCATATCCGCAGCTGTTCTTCTTTCGATTTCGATCCTGCCATGTGTCTGTCCTCCTATGTCGATTTCCATTATCCGACGCCCTGTCCAACAAATGTCCACCAAACGTATGATCATATTTACCGGTACGAATGCAGACCCGCCAGCAGCGTGTTGACCCCCACATAGGTAAAGATGACCGCGGCAAAGCCAAGCGCTGCGAAAATCGCCGATTTCCGGCCTCTGAGGCCCTTGTTGAGGCGAAGGTGGAGATAGATTGAGTAAATGATCCACGTGATGAGTGACCACGTCTCCTTCGGATCCCAGCTCCAGTAAGAACCCCACGCCCGTTTTGCCCAGATGGCGCCGGTGATGATGCAGAGGGTCAGAAAGAGGAAGCCGAAAGAAACAGCCCGGTATGTGATGAGATCCAGCGTATCGCTGTCAGGGAAACGCGCATGGGCAAAAGAACTGCTCTGCAGCTGTTTCTGAAACAGGAACACCATCGCGACGCCGAAGGCCACGCCGAACGATCCGTACGCGATGATGGCCGTGGAAACGTGGAACGCCAGCCATCTGCTCTGCAGCGCCGGCATAAGCGCGTGGATGTCCTTGCTCTGCATGGCCGCGTAGCCGATCACGAGAAAGATGACCGGCGCGACAAAGCAGCCGAGCGCGTTGAAATCGAATTTCTTTACGAAGATCAGAAAACACAGCGCGATACCCCAGGCAAAGGCCGCAGCGAATTCGTACTGGTTCGAAAGCGGCAGACGGCCGGCATTCAGTCCCCTGGCCGCAAGACAGACCGTGTGGACCAGAAACGCCATCAGCATCATCACATAACCGGCACGTGCAAACCGGTCTTTTTTTGCCGTGATGAAAATAAAATAGAACGCAGCGGACAGCAGATAGCATACCAATGCGATCATAAAGGTCTTTGATTCAAGATTCGACAGAAGCGGATTCGTCATGATGTGTTTCCTCGGTTGCGGCCGCCGGATAGACCGGCCGCCAGTAAAATGACAGGAAGATGCCGATAAGCATGAGACCCGCCGCGATCCCGACGAGCAGCGCTGTCAGGTCTTTTTTGATCACGATGAGCGTGTACGGCTGGGGATCCCGCATCACGAACGTGTATTCGTTCACATGGATGCCGGTATCCATCGCGGTCACGTCCATGCCCATGATCTCGCCTTTGTAATAGATCGTGAACAGGCTGTGCGGATTTGTCGGCAGCGGCGTTTCCGTGGCAAGCTGCCCGTCTTCCGTGCGCACGAGATCCGGGTAGAATTTGTTGAAATATAGCTGCAGTTCCGGCCTGTCGTCCGGATAGGTGTATTCGCCGGCGCAGACGATGTCGCTCCGCTGGAACGTGCTGTCCTTATAGATATCGATGGTGTTGGCCCACCCGGTACTGTCCTGATACAGTTCCCAGCCGAAGGCCTCCATGGGATGGTTCACGCTCGCTTCGCCGCTGATCTGCTCCCCTTGCGCATCCAGCATCGTGAGTTTCGCCACGTACTGGTCGACCGTATAGTCGTCACGCATGCGGACCTCGAAATCGTCGATGTGGAGCCAGTATCCGGTATCCGCCACAGGCTGCAGACTGCCCGCGATGCCGTAAACGGAGTGCTCTTCGCTCAGGAACTGTCCTGCCGTAAAACCGAGAATGATCAGAAGCATGCCGAGATGGCAGAGCCACGTCCCGAAAGCGCCGACCCTGCGCGTCTGTGCCCTGCGGTAATTGCGCA
>JAFZRG010000246.1 GCA_017619985.1 Bacillota bacterium
ATCGAAAGGTCGATCTTATCGGTCATCCCCTGGGACAGACCGGCCAGCTGCATCAGCACGCTGGGCTTGAAATCCAGATGTCTGTCTGCGACAAATTTCTTATCCATATCTGAAACCTCCGTTCAGCGCATATTTTAACAGTTTATTATAGCATTTATTATGTAGAGGATAAAGAGGCGGGATGGAGATTCGGTGGGATATCGGACAAGGATCATCCCGTTTTTCTTAAGCATATCAAAATTAACATAATTTGTAAATTTATTTCGCCAGCAAAAAAGCGGGACAGCTTCTGCTGTCCCGTTTTTAAACTGTATCGGAAAGATCTTTCTTCTTACAGGCCCAGGGTCTCGATGCGGTCCATGGCCTCGAGCAGTTTCGGCAGGCCGACGGTGCAGCAGATGCGCACATAACCTGCGCCCTGCTCGCCGAAGTTGCTGCCGGGAACCGTGGCGACGTGGGCATCATGCAGCACTTTCAGCACGAATTCCTCGTCGGTCAGCCCGGTCTCCTTGACGTTCACGAACAGGTAGAACGTTCCGGGTGGGGGGCTCTTCACTTTCAGGTGCGGGATCTTGCTGATCCGCTCCGCCGTTTTGAACATCCTCTCCTTGAACTCCGCCATGATAGGCGCCATGATCTCCTTGCCCTCGTTCAGCGCGAACTTCGCCATCCGCTGCGAGATGGACGGGGCGGTGAACACCATGTTCATGCCCTCTTTCACCATGGCCCCGATCAGGGGGACAGGTGCGATGACCCACGCAAGCCTCGCCCCGGTGCACACGTAATTCTTCGACATGCTGTTGATGACGATCGTACGCTCCGCCGCGCCGGGGATGCTCAGCACGGACATGAATGGCACCTCGTAACTGAACCAGGTGTAGATCTCGTCGGAATAGATCAGCAGATCGTACTTCTGCGCGAGCTTCACCATAGCCTCCAGGTCTTCCTTGTGCATGCAGGCGCCGGTCGGGTTGTTGGGCGTCGACAGGAAGATGGCCTTCGTCTTCGGGGTCACGTACTGTTCCGCGATCTCCGCCTTGAAACGCCAGTCGTCCTTTTCGTACGTCGGCACCATGACGACCTTGCCGCCGGAATATTCCACCTGGCTGCGGTAGCACATGAAGCTCGGGTCGGGGATCAGCACCTCGTCGCCCGGGTCGAGCGTCGCGAAGCACGCCTGGAACGCCGCGTAGTCCGCCGACGTCGTGATCAGGACGTTCTTTTCATCGATCTCCACGTCCAGTTCGCGCTTGTAGTAATCCACGACCGCCTGGATGACGTCGGGATAGCCCCTGTGCTGCGTATAGTGCGTGCAGCCGGCCAGCGCGTCTTTATACCCTGCTTCGATGATGGGCGCCGGCGTCGTAAAATCCGGGTCGCCGACGGACAGGTCGATGATGTCGTCCATGCCCTTCATCATGTCCTGCAGTTTCGCCATCAGGACTTCTTTTTCCTGCAGCAGTCTCTGAGCGATGTATTCTCTCGCCATTTATTCGTCCATTCCCGCCAGCTGCTGGGCCTCTACGATGTAGCCTTCGATCACGCCTGCCTCCTGCAGTTTTGCGATGGCGCTGTTGATGTATTCCTGCAGTTCCTTATTGCCCTCCTGGACCGCGATCTGATAGCCTTCCGTATCCTGCGGGATGCCCACGTCGACCGCTTCGAGATCATCCTTTACTGCCGCGTAGGTCAGAACAGTCATGTAATCCAGGAACAGCAGATCCAGTTTGCCTGCCTGCAGCTCCATCACGAGGTCCTGCACCTTCGCAAGGCCGACCGTGGTCGCTTCGCCCACATACTGCACGCAGCGGTCATAGGTGATGGACCCGGTCTGGGCGCCGCCCTTCGCGCCGACGATGTCGTCGAGCGTCTTGTATTTCCCGGCATCCGCAGTCTTCACGAGGATGAGGCTTTTGCTCTCCAGATAGGGATCGGAGAAGTCTACGGCCTTTTCACGCTCTTCGTTGGCGGTGATGGCCGCGATGACCATGTCGAATTCGCCGTTGGCGAGGCTCATGAGCAGATTGTCGAACGACATGTCGACGATCTCGCATTCGACGCCCAGGTCGTCCGCGATCGCTTTTGCGATGGCGATGTCGAAGCCCACGATGGTGTCGACGCCGTTGATCTCGGCATGGAATTCATAGGGCGGATAGTCCGCGGACGTGCCGACGGTCAGCTTGCCCTTCTCTTTGATCTTGTCGATCGCAGACTGGCTGCTTCCGCCGCCGCTGCTGCATGCTGTCAGGCTGAAGATCATGGCCAGCGCCAGGATGAGTGCTATCGTCTTCTTCATTTGTCTTTCCTCCTATTCCCACAGGGGCTTGTCCCACATCTTGACTTTGGTACCGAGCCCCATCTTCATTGCATTCTGATAGATCTTGTACGCCACGGTGATATCCAGCGCGCCTAAGCCGATCGAACAGGCGTAGATGAACTGGTCGTCGGACGTTCTCACCGGTTTGCCGAGCGCCAGGTCGCTGGTCTCGAGAAGGTCGTCCTCCGTGAGCCCTCCTGCGTCGAAGAGCTGCACGATGGGTTTGTTCTTGAACGTCACCATCTGCTTCCAGTAGTCGACGACCTTGACGTCCGCCATTTTCACAACATCCTGGTCCGCCTCGCCCGATACGCACACGATGGCGCTGTGCGGCTTGACCCAGGTCTTGTCGATGAAGGGTTTTCTCGCCGTGGTCTCGCCCATGATGAGCTCGGATTTCGCCGCGCAGGCTTTGCTGTCGCTGCTCGCGATGATCTCCACGCCCTCGTATTTGCCCTTGTATTCCTCCGCGATCTTCTGCGCCTTCGGCAGGTCGATGTCGCAGATGTAAAGGGTCTTTATGGTGGGGATCGCCTCGCAGACCGACATCACCATAGTCTCGCCGATGACCCCCGCGCCGATCAGCGTCGCGGTCTTCGTGTCGGACGGCGCGCAGTATTTCGCCTGGACGCCGGCCACCGCGGACGTCCGCATCGCCGTGATGATCGTGCCGTCGAGCACGCAGAACGGCAGCACGGTCTCGGGGTCGCTCAGGATCGAGATGTCGATGCCGTAGGGGATGCCCGGGATCCCTGCGTTCTTCTTGCTCTCCGCCGCCCATTTGACGCCGGCGATGTTGTAATCGCCACCGATGTAGCAGGGCATCGTGTTGAAGAACGAATTCCAGTTGTCGTATTCGGGGATGCCGATGTGCGTCTTCGGCGGGTTCTGGATCTGTCCCAGACCCAGCATTTTATACGTTTCTTCTGTGATCTCGAGGATCATCTTCATATCCAGCAGGCCGGCCTTGATCTGGTCTTCCTGCTGCAGGAATATAAATTCGGGGTTGATGGTTCCAAGCATGTTGTGATTGCCTCCTCAATTCGTAGCTATATGACATTGATGACCTTGGACAGGAAGTCCTTGGTCCGTTCGTTCTTGGGATGATCGAAGATCTCTTCCGGGGTGCCTTCTTCGGCGATCACGCCCTCATCCATGAACAGGATGCGCGTGCCGACCTTTCTCGCGAAGCCCATCTCGTGGGTCACGACCACCATCGTGACCCCGTCGGAAGCCAGGTCCTGGATGACCTTCAGCACTTCGCCGACCATCTCGGGGTCGAGCGCCGACGTAGGTTCGTCGAAGAGCATGACGTCCGGATCGAGCGCCATGGTCCGCACGATGGCGATGCGCTGTTTCTGGCCG
>JAFZRG010000247.1 GCA_017619985.1 Bacillota bacterium
GGACTGCAACCTGGACAAACTCAAGGATAAGACAGTCGCGGTCATCGGTTACGGTTCCCAGGGTCACGCCCACGCGCTGAACCTGATGGAGTCCGGCATCAAGGTCATCGTCGGTCTGTACGAAGGCAGCAAGAGCTGGGCCAAAGCCGAAGCTCAGGGCTGCACCGTCATGACCGTCGCAGATGCCGCGAAGAATGCCGATATCATCATGATCCTCATCAACGACGAGAAGCAGGCGAAGCTCTATAAAGAGAGCATCGAGCCGTATCTGACCGAAGGCAAGACCCTCGCGTTCGCGCACGGCTTCAACATCCACTTCGGCTGCATCCGGCCTCCCAAGAACGTCAACGTCATCATGATCGCTCCGAAGGGCCCCGGCCACACCGTCCGGAGCGAATACCAGGCTGGCAAGGGCGTTCCCGTGCTCGTAGCTGTCGAACAGGACGCGACCGGCGACGCGCTGGAGATCGCGCTGGCCTATGCGCTGGGCATCGGCGGCGCCAGAGCAGGCGCGCTGGAGACCACGTTCCGCACCGAGACCGAGACCGACCTCTTCGGCGAGCAGGCTGTCCTTTGCGGCGGCGTCTGCGCTCTGATGCAGGCAGGTTTCGAAACGCTCACCGAAGCCGGTTATGACGCCAGAAACGCTTACTTCGAATGCATCCACGAGATGAAACTCATCGTAGACCTCATCTACCAGAGCGGTTTCGAAGGCATGCGCTATTCCGTCTCCAACACCGCCGAATACGGTGATTACACCAGAGGCCCCAAGATCATCGGCCCCGAAGTCAAGGAGAACATGAAGAAGATCCTCAAGGACATCCAGGACGGCTCCTTCGCAAAGGAATTCCTGCTCGAGATGGGCGCCGGCGACCAGGTCCACTTCAACGCGCTGCGCAAGCTGGCTTCTGAACATCCCTGCGAAGTGGTCGGCAAGGAAGTCCGTTCCATGTACAGCTGGAGCGACGAAGACAAGCTCGTCAACAACTAGTTTCAACAGGAGAAGACAATGATTAAAGAAACGATCGTAGACGGCTTCCAGAACGCGCCGCACAGAAGCCTGTACCACGCGCTGGGCCTTACGAAGGAAGAGCAGGCGAGACCGCTCATCGGCATCGTCAGCTCCTATAACGAGATCGTTCCCGGCCATATGAACCTGGACAAGATCGTGGACGCCGTCAAGCTCGGCGTCGCCATGGCGGGCGGCACGCCCATCGTGTTCCCGGCCATCGCGGTCTGCGACGGCATCGCGATGGGTCACACGGGGATGAAATACTCCCTGATCACCCGCGAGATGATCGCCGATTCCACAGAGGCCATGACGCTCGCGCACGGGTTCGACGGCCTCGTAATGGTCCCGAACTGCGACAAGAACGTGCCAGGCCTGCTCATGGCCGCGGCGAGGCTGAACATCCCGACCGTCTTCGTATCTGGCGGCCCCATGCTGGCCGGACGCATCGACGGCAGGAAGACCAGCCTTTCCAGCATGTTCGAGGCGGTCGGCGCCTATACGGCGGGCAAGATCGACGATGACAAGCTCGAAGACTACTGCCTGCACACCTGCCCGACCTGCGGCAGCTGCTCCGGCATGTACACCGCGAATTCCATGAACTGCCTTACGGAAGTCCTGGGCATGGGCCTGCCCGGCAACGGCACGATCCCTGCGGTCTATTCCGCGCGCATCGAGCTCGCCAAGCACGCGGGCATGCAGGTGCTGGAACTGGTGAAGAAGGGCATCAAGCCCCGCGATATCATGACGCCTGCTGCGTTCCGCAATGCGCTGACGGCCGACATGGCCATCGGCTGCTCCTCGAACTCCATGCTGCACCTGCCGGCCATCGCCAACGAATGCGGCATCGCGATCGATCTGGACATGGCGAACGAGATCTCCGAGAAGACCCCGAACATCTGCCACCTGGCTCCGGCAGGCCGCACCTATATGGAAGACCTGAACGAGGCCGGCGGCATCCCGGGTGTCCTGAAGGAACTGGAGGCGCTGGGCCTGCTCGACACGTCCGTCATGACCTGCACGGGCAGGACGCTCGCCGAGAATCTGGCGAAGGCGGAAAACCGCGACGAGCAGATCATCCGAAAGCCGGACAACGCGTTCAGCAAGACCGGCGGCCTGGCCATCCTGCGCGGCAACCTGGCGCCGGACGGCTGCGTCGTCAAGCGCTCCGCGGTCGATCCCGAGATGCTTGTTCACGAAGGACCCGCCAAGTGCTACGATTCCGAGGAAGAGGCCATCGCGGCCATCTACGGCGGAAAGATCGAAGCGGGCGACGTCGTGGTCATCCGCTATGAAGGTCCTTCCGGCGGTCCGGGCATGCGCGAGATGCTTTCTCCGACTTCCGCCATCGTCGGTATGGGGCTGGGCACGTCCTGCGCGCTCATCACCGACGGCCGGTTCTCCGGCGCGACGAGAGGCGCGTCCATCGGACACGTTTCCCCGGAAGCGGCCAGAGGCGGTCTGATCGCGTACGTCAAAGACGGAGATCTGATCTCCATCGACATTCCTGCGTATAAGATCGAACTGAAGGTCTCCGAGGAAGAGATCGCTGCGCGCAAGGCGCAGGTGACCCTGAAGAAGAAAGAGGGCATCAAAGGCGCGCTGGCGCGCTACGCGGCGCAGGTGAGCTCCGCGGACAAAGGCGCTGTCGTCAATCAGTTCGTAGACTAGTTACTTCTCTGCAGGCCCGCGCCGCGTTTTTGCGGCGCGGGCCTTTTACAGGTCAGTGTTTATGGAAGCAAAAGAAAAACAACTGCTGGCGGCGAGGCTGCGCGGGCTCAGCCTGTTCCGGGGCGTCCTGGAAACGGGCCCGTTTGCCGCGCTCGCCGATCTGCTTGAATGTGAAGACCCCTGCGGACAACTGGAACTGCTCGGGGAGGTCTGTTTCGGTCTCACCCCCTGGGAGGGCGATTTCAGCCGATTTCTGAGAGAAAAAGTCTTCGAGGATGAGAATCCCGTCATCCGCGCCAAAGCGGCCGGAAAAACGGTCTCAGGGGCCTTAGAAGCGAACTGCGCAAAGGACCTTGACCTGTTCTCCGCTCTGAGCGCTCTCACCCCGGAGGATCTGTGCCCGGATTATGCGGATCTGCGTCCTGTCTTCCGGTCGGGACCGGTCGACTTCGCAGCGGAATACGCGCAGCGTCTGGAGGGCGTATCGAAGTACGGCTACGGCATCTTCGCCGGCGCCGGCATGCTGCGCCTGAGCGGCGAAGGCGAGATCGTTCCTGTGGAATCGCCCGACGCGATCACGCTGGACGCCTTTATTGGATACGAAAACGAAAGGGCCAGGGTGCTCGACAACACGAAGGCGCTTCTGGAAGGACGGCCGGCGGCGAACATGCTGCTGTACGGCGACGCGGGGACCGGAAAGTCCTCCACCATCAAGGCCGTGGCGAACGCGCTGCGACCGGACGGCCTGCGCCTGATCGAACTGCGTAAGGACCAGCTGCTGAGCCTGTCATCCGTCATGGGGCGCATCGCGGGCAATCCGCTGAAGTTCGTCATCTTCATCGACGACCTGTCGTTCAACAAGAACGACAGCGACTTCTCCATGCTGAAGGCGGCGCTGGAGGGGTCAGCGTCCGTGAAGGCGGACAATGCGGTGATCTACGCAACGAGCAACCGGCGGCACATCGTCAGGGAGAGCTTCTCCGACCGTACGGCCATGGACGACGTGCACATCAACGACACGATGCAGGAACTGATGTCCCTGTCGGACCGCTTCGGCGAGACGGTGTACTTCCAGAAGCCGAACAAGCAGCTGTATCTGCGCATCGTTTCGGAACTTGCGAAGAAGGCAGGGCTGGACATGCCGGAAAGCGAACTGGCCGAAAAGGCGGAGGCGTACGCGCTGCGCAAGGGCAGCCGTTCGGCGCGCGCCGCGGAACAGTTCATCGACAGTCTGCGCTGAAGAAAAGGAGAGGGCGACCATGAAAACGACCGCTTACATCAACGGAAAAGTGTACACGATGCGCGAAGAGGGGGACACCGTCTCCGCCTTCGTCTGCCGGGACGGAAAGTTCGTCTTCTGCGGCAGCGACGAAGAGGCGAGGGCGATGGCGGACGAGACCGTGGATCTGGAAGGCGCTCCGGTGCTGCCCGGGTTCATCGACACGCATATGCATCTGTACTATTACGCGGAGAATCTGAGCAAACTCATGGTGGACCACGTGAAGTCCATGGCAGAACTCAAGGACTTCATCCGCAGGTTTTCGCAGACGGTGCCGGAAGGCGAGTGGATCTACGGTTTCGGCTTCGATAACGAGTTCTTCACCGACACGCACGAGATGCCCACGCGCTGGGATCTGGACGAGGCCTGCAGCGACCATCCGGTGCTGCTGGCGAGAAGCTGCATGCACTTCTTCTCCGCGAACTCCCTGGCGCTGCAGATGGCCGGGATCGACAAGTACTTCGTTCCCGAAGTCGCGGGCACGGTCCGCTACCGCGAGGACGGCGAGCCGACCGGCGTCGTATCGGACGCGGCAGGCGCCCGCATCGTCGCGCTGGTGCCGGACAAACTGGCGAGCCTCGAGGCGAAGAAGGACGCGCTGGAACAGGCGGTCCGCAATCTGAACGCGCTGGGTCTCACCGGCATCCACGCCATCGAGGGCAAGCACCTGAACCTTATGGAATATCCGGACGCATACCAGGGCCTGGCAGCGGACGGCAGACTGACCGCCCGCATCTACCTCGGTCTGAACGATCTGCCGAACTGCCGGTTCACGACGGGTCTCGGCGACGACATGGTCAAATACGGGTTCTATAAACTGTTTATCGACGGCAACCTAGGCGGCAGGACGTCCGCGCTGCTCGAAGCCTACAGCGACGATCCGTCCGCGTTCGGCAGCACGAACTACACGCAGGAGGAACTGACGGAGAAGGTGAGAGCCGCGTATCAGCGCAACATCCAGGTCGGTATCCACGTCATCGGCGACAGGGCGGCGGACATGTTCGTCAAGGCGATCGAGACCGTCTACGAGGAGGATCCGAAACCGGACGCGAGATTCCGCCTCATCCACTTGTCCCTGGTCAACGAAGACCTGATCGAACGCATCAAGAAGCTTCCCGTGGTCGTGGACATCCAGCCGATGTTCATCCACACGGACCTGCCGTTCCTCGAAGACCGGCTCGGCCTCGAACGCTGCAAGTACAGCAATCCCTGGGGCCGGCTTTTCAAAGAGGGCATCCTGATGACCGGCGGTTCCGACGGCCCCGGCGCGCCGTATGATCCGCTCGAAGGCATCTGGGACGCCGTATGCCGGACGAATCTCGACGGAGAGCCTGAAGGCGGCTGGCATCCGGAGCACAAGTTGTCCGTCTACGATGCCGTGTGCCTGTACACGAAGAACGCGGCATTCTCTTCTTTCGAGGAGGACATCAAGGGCACGATCGAAACGGGCAAGCTCGCGGACTTCGTCGTCTTGGACGAAGACCTGTTCGCGATCGATCCGATGACAATCAAGGACGTGAACGTGGTAAAGACCTATCTCGGCGGAACGTGCGTCTACGAGCGCTGACCCGGAAAGACAAAGAAAAAGAGCGATATAAACGAACAAGCACATTGTCACACGTTTCCA
>JAFZRG010000248.1 GCA_017619985.1 Bacillota bacterium
GCCATCAGGTCCGGATCGCTCTGGATCGTGGAGAAGCGCTTGCCGCCCTTGTGGAGCAGGCAGGGCGTCGGCAGGTGCCAGCCCTTGACGACGGAGACGCGCACCGTGGCTTTGCCCGCGGATTCGAGGCCGCAGATCATGGATTCGCCGTCGCCCATCAGCGCGTGCATGTCGCCCATGGAGAGCAGTGCGCCGGGCACGTTGACCGGCAGGTACAGCGTGGACCCTTCGACGATCTTGTTGCAGTCCATGTTGCCGCCGTGGTCGCCGGGCAGTTCGGTGGACCACTTGCCGGGCGTCTCGTTCTCCCATACGCCGGGCAGGCTGCCGGGCACGGGCGCCGTGCCGATGACCCCGATCATCGTATCGATGGGGAATTCCAGCTTGTCGTTGAATTTCACGGTGTCGCCGGACACGTCGAACTCGCGCACGACTCTCTCCTTGACGCCGGGTCTCTGATAGAACGCGCCGCCGACGATGGACTGGCGCATGTAGCCCTTGCCGTTGAGTTTGATCTTCAGGATCTCCACCTTCAGCACGTCGCCGGGTTCCGCGCCGTTCACGTACAGCGGGCCCGTCGCCGGGTTGTCGATGGTCAGTTCTTCGTGATCCACGGAACCGTCCGCGTGCAGGCGGTCGTCGTAGCAGTTTCTGCAGTCGAATTCGATCGTATCTCCGCTCTCGCAGAACGCGACCGGTTTATTATCCGGGCTGTGGTCGCCCGTTACGAAATCTCTCGAGATCTTTAACATGGAAACCTCCTTTGGTACTCTCTCTATTGTATCACAGGGACGGGGGTGTGTCTTGTTTTGTATAATTATTCATTGTTGTATAAATATGCTTTTCGGGATATAATAAAGTCAACCGGACAATGACCCTCCCGAACCGAAAGGAGTTTTCCATGGACAAGAAAAGGATCGATCTGATCGGCGCCAAGATCGACCAGGGCGCCTCGAAGCGCGGCGTCTGCATCGGACCCGAAGCCATTCGCTTTGCCGGCATCTGCGAAGGCATCCGCAGACTGGGCTACGAGCTGAACGACAAGGGCAACCTCGTCCAGCTGACCGAAGGCCGCACCAGCGAAAAGCTGCGCAACTACGATCAGGTGATCGACATGAATAAACGCCTGTATGAAAACACGATGCAGAGCCTTGAGGAAGGCGCGTTCCCCATCATGCTCGGCGGCGATCACTCCGCAGCGGCAGGCACCGCGAGCGCCGTGGCGAAGCACCACAACGGCAACATCGGCATCATCTGGGTGGACGCCCACGGCGACTGGAACAACGACGCGTCCAGCGAGACCGGCAACATGCACGGCATGCCCTTCTCCGCCCTGTGCGGCTGGGGCCCGGACTGCATGGTGGATTACGGCCAGGGCCCGGCCTTCGTTGACCCGAAGAAATGTGTCCAGATCGCGGGCCGCGATATCGACATGGAAGAGAGAAAGCGCATGAAGGAAGCCGGCGTGAACGTCTTCTCCATCGACGTGGTGGACAGACTGGGCATGCGCGAAGTCGTCAGACGGGCCATCGAGATCGCGGGCAGCGGCACCGACGGATTCCACGTTTCGTTCGATATCGACAGCGTTTCACCGGAATACGCGCCCGGCACCGGCACGGTCGTCCACGACGGCCTGACCGCCCGCGAGGCGTTCCTGTGCATGGAGATGTTCGCTGAATGCGACAACATGCTCAGCCTCGACATGGTGGAGGTCAACCCCATCCTGGACGAAGTCAACCGCACCGCCACGCTGGCGAGCGAACTCGTGCTCTCCGCGCTGGGCAAGACGGTTTTCTGAAGAGTTTGATGCATAAAAAGGCAGATGCGCTTCATGCGCATCTGCTTTTTGCTTGTTTCCGTTTACAGCAGTTTCTCCGCCTCGCTGGCGGGCAATACTTCGATGCCGTTGGCCTTCAGGAGTCTGACGGTCACGCCGTCGCCCTCGACCAGACCGCCGTCAAATCTGCCGTTGTGGATGACGCCGCAGCCGCAGGACGGGCTTCTGTCCTGCATCAGCGCCTTCGTGATGGCGTGGCCCTTGGCGATGCTCAGGGTCAGCTCCGCGCCGTAATCGTACTCGTACGTCACGTCCCGGCCGCTCTTCGTCAGTACCCGGCCGAGGAAGATCTCCGAAGGTTCGCGCGGGGTCTCCAGCCCGCCCAGTTCCTCCGGGCAGACGCCGATCAGATTGTATTTGTCCTCCAGCTCGTCCAGGCAGTCCAGCTTTTTGCAGCTGCCGTCATAACGGCACGGGATGCCCAGCAGGCAGTTGGAGATCAGAAGCTTCTTTTTTCTCATAATGTCTTCCCTTTCCGTTACTTCGAAGGAGAATACGATCGTACCTGCAGCGGCAGTGCATGGCTCTTGCCGTCGGACCAGGGCCTTACGACGCAGTCCCAGTCGGTCTCTTTGATCATCCCGTCCTCGTCTTCGAGGTGCACGCGCAGCAGCAGGTCCTCGGTGCCCTTCAGCCGCCCCATCAGCACGATCTCGGGCGTTACGCCGAAGCTGATCCACTCCAGATCGATGATGTCCGAGCGCGGGTTGTCGCTTACGCCGTAGATGTTGTCCATGGCCGGTTCTTCGCCGGTCTCGGCATAGAGCGGGATGAGTGCGAGAGCATAGTCCAGCAGCACGTTTCTCTCCACATGGGTGTACGCGTAGGGATCCTTGGCGCCTTCCGGCGGGAGCACGATGACCGCCATGGCGGCCACGGTCCAGAAATCCTCCTCGTACTGGTACCGGGTCTGCTCGTCCTTATCCACATCCTTGAAGGCGTTGGGATAGGTCGCCTGGTAAGCCAGCAGCTGCGCGATGGCGGGCAGTTCCGCCTCCGCCTGCGCGTACAGCGTATCGTCCTGGGTGATCTCTTCCAGGCCCAGCTGTTCGTAGATCGTCTGACCCTCGCCGTCCTGCGTCCCATCGGGTTTCGCGGCAGCGCTGTTACCGGACTGCGCGGGATCCGCCGCCGGATCCGTCTGCGTTTTGCAGCCGGCTGCCGCAAACATCAGGCAGACAGCCAGCAGCAGGCATAGTATTTTTTTGCGTTTATTCTGATTTTTCACTCTTAAACTCTTCTATTCAGCCTTGTATTCGCACTTGCCGCGGATATAGGTCCTCTTGACTTCCACGTCCTTGATGGCGTCCGGATCGATCGCGAAGATGTCCTCGTCGATCACCACGAAGTCCGCGGATTTGCCGGCTTTGATGCTGCCGGCCCAGTCCTCGCGGAACGACGCGTACGCCGCCTGGGTCGTGAACAGGCTCAGCGCCTGCTCCACGGTCAGGTCCTGTTCGGGCTGCCAGCCTCCCGGCGGATTCAGATCGTTGCCCCTGCGGGTGACCGCGCAGTGGATGTTCTGCATAATGTTCATGTCCTCGACCGGGCAGTCGGAGCCGCCGCAGGCATGGATACCCATGTCGAACATGGTCTTCCAGCCGTAGCTCGTCGCGGCCTTTTCTTCGCCTACGCGGGTCACGAGGATCTTGTAGTCGTAGTTCAGGAAGATGGGCTGGATGTAGCCGATCAGGTCCATCTCCTTCATCTTGTCATACTGGTCGGGGTTCATGATCTGGCAGTGGATGATGCCGTCGCGGCCCTTGCCGCAGCCCGGATTGTTCTTCCGCGCCTTTTCGATGGCCTCCATGACCATGTCCATGCCCTTGTCGCCGATGGCGTGGATCGCGATCTGGCAATTATGTTTGTACGCATTGTCTACGAGGAAATCGAGTTCGGGCTGGGTCAGCATCGCGACGCCGCAGTTGACCCCGTCGCCGTCCTTGTACGGCTCGCGCATCAGCGCGGTGCGGGCGCCCAGTGCGCCGTCGATCAGCACCTTGAACGGTCCGAGCGTGTATTTCTCGGTGTCCTGCCAGCCGGTGCCGTAGCCGTTCGCAAAGAAATCGGCCTGCCATTCGCGCACGGGCAGGTTGCACTGCTCGTAGACGCGGATCTTCATTTTGCCCTCTTCGATGAGCTCGTGATAGGCCTGCATGACTTTTTTATAGTTGCCGGGAACGTCCTTGAAATCGTCGGAATGGATCTCGACGATGCCGCACTTCAGAGCCTTGTCCTGCGAATACAGGATCAGTTCCTTGACCCCTTCCAGCGTCTCCTCGGGGATCGCGTCCAGCACGCAGGCGCGCGCGTTCTCGCGGAAGATGCCGAGCGGCCGTCCGGTCTCGTCTCGGTCGATGACGCCGCCTTCCACGTCGTCCGCGTGCTCGCTCATGCCCATGATGTTCAGGGCAGCGGTGTTGCAGACGATCACGTGACCGCAGGTGCGGGTGAACGCAAGAGGCACGGTCGTGCTGATCTTATCGAGGTCGTCGCGAGTGAGGAAGCGCTTTTCGTCGGAAAAATTGTCCTGGTTCCAGCCGCGGCCGCGCACCCAGCGCCCCTCGGGGATATCGTGGGTCGCGAGGAACTCGCGCGAATACGCGATCAGGCCTTCGATCGACGTGCAGGCGTTGTGGTTCATGTCGCGGAGGATCAGCCCTTCGGACAGATTATGCATATGCGTTTCGAAGAAACCGGGAAGGATGGTCTTTCCCTTCATGTCCTCGGCTTCACAGGCGCCGACCATCGCGAAGACGTCCGCCTTGCTGCCGACGGCCCTGAAGACGCCGTCTTCCACGAGCATGGCGTCGGCGTGCATGGCGTTTTTCTCCATGGTCACGATGTTCGCGTTGTAGTAAATTTTCTTCATATGTGCCTCCTCGTCCGGTAGCGATTTCAGAAGATTACAGATATAATTATTTTAATAGATTCGACATGGTAAGACAAGGAGGAACCTATGCCTACAGGACCCGGCGGGCACGGACCCGTCCACTTTATGTCAGATGAGGAAAAGCAGCAGGTGCCGAAAGTCACAAAGGAGCTGCTGCTCCGCATCGCCTCCTACCTCAAACCCTACAAATTCCAGTTCGCGCTGGTGTTCATCGCCATCCTGCTCTCGGCGGCCGTCGGCCTGCTGCCCTCGATCATCACGGGGCGCATCGTGGACCAGGCGCTCGTCGGCAAGAACCTGGATCTGCTGGTCAAACTGCTGATCGCGGCCTTCGCCACGATGACGCTTTCCCAGGTGATCGGCGTGCTCGAAAGCTACATCAACGCGTGGATCAGTTCGCGCATCATCTTCGATATGAAGAACCAGATGTACGCGCACCTGCAGAGCATGCCGCACAGCTTCTTCACGACGGAGAAGCAGGGCGACATCATCACGCGCATGAACTCCGACATCGACGGCGTGAGCAGCGTCATTTCCGGCACGCTCACCTCGGTCGTCTCGAACGTCGCGACCGTCGTGACCACGGTGATCGCGCTGTTCGCCATGAGCCCGAAGCTGGCCATCGTCGGCATCGCCATCGTTCCGCTGCTCGTGATCCCGACGAAGAAAGTGGGCGTCACCCGCTTCAAGCTGCTCTCCGAAGCCCGCGCGAAATCCGACGAGATGAACCAGCTCGTGGACGAAACGCTCTCCGTGAGCGGCTCTCTGCTGGTCAAGCTCTTTACGAAGGAAGAAGAGGAATACGAGCGGTTCGTGAAGGTCAACGAGGAAGTGACCCAGTACAACATCAAGGAACAGCGCTCCGGCCAGTGGTTCCGCGTGATGATGGGCATGTTCACCCAGGTCGGCCCCCTGCTGATCTACTTCGCGGGCGGCTACCTGATCATCGCCAAGGGTGACCCGAACCTGACCGTAGGTATGATCACCGCGACCGTCGCCCTGATCAACCGCCTGTACCGCCCGGTGCAGAGCCTGCTGAACATCCAGGTGGACTTCACCCGCTCGCTGGCGCTCTTCACCCGCATCTTCGACTACTTCGACAAGACGAACAACATCAAGGACCCGCTGCTGGGCACGGCTCCGGACCTCTCGAATCCGTCCGTGGAATTCCAGCACGTGGCCTTCTCCTATACGCCTGACAAGCCAATTCTGACCGACATCAACTTCTTCGTGCCCGGCGGGCAGATGTACGCCATCGTGGGCAGAAGCGGCAGCGGCAAATCCACGGTCGTGAACCTGATCCCGCGGCTGTACGACGTCGACAGCGGCCACGTGAAGGTCGCGGGGCTCGACGTGAGGAGCATCAAGCTGAAGATGCTGCGGCAGGCCGTCGGCATGGTGAGCCAGGAGAGCTACCTCTTCAACGGCACGATCAGGGAGAACCTGCTGTACGCAAAGCCCGACGCCACGCAGGAGGAGATCGAAGCGGCCTGCAGGATCGCGAACATCCACGATATGATCTCTGGGCTTGAAAAGGGCTACGACACCGAGGTCGGCAACCGCGGCCTGAAGCTTTCCGGCGGCGAAAAACAGAGGATCTCGCTGGCGCGCGTCGTGCTGAAAGACCCGAAGATCCTCATCCTGGACGAGGCCACGTCCGCGCTCGACTCCATCTCCGAGAATGCCATCCAGGACGCGATGGACAAGGTGATGGAAGGCAGGACGTCCATCGTCATCGCGCACCGCCTGTCCACGATCCTGTCCGCGGACAAGATCCTCGTCGTGGACGGCGGCGTGGTCGCGGAAGAAGGCAAGCACGAGGAACTGCTCGCGCTCAGCGGCATCTACAAGGAGCTGTACGAGACGCAGTTCTCGAAGGTGCTGGAAAAAGAATAGCAAAAAAAGAAGGCTTAAAAAGCCTTCTTTTTTTCGCTCAAATTCTGTTTAAAACCCTAATACATCCATCAGCGCCTGCAGGGCGGCCGGGTCTTCCGCGCACTTCTTGATGCTGCCGGTCCCGCCGCTGATGTCTCTGGTGACCTGCTCCGCGGTAAAGCGCTCCGCGCACTCTTTTCCGTCCATGGTGTAGTCGAATTCCACCCAGTCGAGATTGTCGATGCAGGCGATCAGCACGGCGGCATAGTGTTCCATTTCCAGAGGCTTTCCGCCGCCGAACAGCGTCGTCCAGAACCCGTCCTTTTCGACAGGGTCCAGCAGGATGATGTGCCACCCGTAAGGTTCTGCTGCCGTCTCCAGTTCGTTGCTGTAAGGGCCGAAAGTATCCTGGACCCCGAGCGCTCTCGCCAGTTCACCGTTGGCCGGCATGTCACCGACATAGGCGTGGCGCGCGTTATACACGGCCGACGTCTTTTCGCCGATCAGTGTGCCGTGATACCAGACGATGCGGTCTTCCATCCGGACCTCCTGCACGCCGGCATACTCCTCGCCCTGCACGACGAAATCGAACTGGTTGTCCCGGCCGTCCTTCGGCGCGCTGCGGAAACCGATCTCCATCAGACCGTCATCCTTCATCAGCATGTCCGCGTGGGTCACGCCGAGGCTCTGATCCTTCAGGTTGCCGGCGACCACGACGCTGCTCCCGATGACCCGGATATCGTTGATGTTCACCGCAGACGGGTCCACGTCGCTGCCGTAGCGATAGATCTTGAACCAGACGCCGAAACCGATCAGAAGCGCCGCAGCGAGCACCCCCGCCAGCACGCGCTTCCACGTGCCGGTGCGCACCTTCTTCAGGTAGTCTATCTCCCTCGTTTCCGCCGGATCCGCCTTGACCGGTCCGCCTTCCCCCTGCATGGCGGCTAGCGCATTGAGGCAGTCCGCGCAGCCGTCCAGATGCTGCTCGACCGCCCGGTTCGTCTCTTCGCTCGTCAGTTTTTCTATGTAGCTCGGCAGCAGGTCGCGCACGACCGCGCACGTCAGATCATTCTTCATCGTTTTTTACCTTCCCCTTCAGTTTCTCTTTTCCCCTGTAAAATGTGACTCTCGCCCAGGTCTCGCTCTGCCCCAGCACGTCCCCGATCTCCCTGAAGGACAGGCCGCCGAGCAGCCTCAGGTACAGCACTTCGCGGTACGGCTCGGGACAGCCGTGCAGGCCTCTGTACAGCGCCTGCTTCTGCTGACCCGCCAGGAACTCTTCTTCCGGCGACTGCGCCGTGCCGGCCAGCCCGCTTTCCTGCAGATCCGGCCCGCCCTCGTCTGGCGGCGCGTCGAGCGACACCATGGCCGGATGCTTCCGACGCCAGGCCAGCAGCTGATTTTTCGCGATGGCGCACAGCCACGTCGTGAGTTTGCAGCTGCCGTCGAAGCGGTCTATGCTGCCGACCGCCTGTGCGAACGTCTCCTGGGTCAGTTCCTCCGCAAGGTCCTCGTCGCCGGAGAGCGAGACCAGATAGCGGTACACGTACTGCGCGTACTGCTGATAGATCTGCGCGAGATCTTCTGTTTTCTGCTCTGCGCTCTTCGGCATGCGGACCTCCTTTCTCTTACCCCTTTCCGACCGTTAATGCACAAAACAGCCTGTTCGTTACAACAGGCTGCAATATTTTTTTAAAGAATTTTCCGACCCTGCGGGACCTATTCCAGCGCCTTTTTCGCGGCGGCTTCCGCGTGGATGACCGTGGTGTCGAACACGGGCAGCACGCTGTCTTCCGGCCGCACGAGCAGGCCGATCTCGGTGCATCCGAGGATGACCCCCTCGCAGCCTTCTTTCTTCAGTTCTTCTATCGCGCTCGCGAAAGTCGCCCGCGAACTTTCTCTGATCTCGCCCACGCACAGCTCTTCGAAGATGATGCGGTTGAGTTCGCCTATCATCTCTTCGGGCGGTACGGCCACGTCGAAACCGGCCTCCGCGAGACGCCCTTTATAGAAATCCTGCTGCATGGTATAGCGCGTGCCGAGCAGGCCGACCTTTTGGATGCCGGCGGCCTTCAGGGCTTCGCCCGTGGCGTCCGCGATGTGGATCAGGGGGACGCTCACCGCCGCCTGCACCTGCGCGTACACCTTGTGCATCGTGTTCGTGCAGATCAGGATGAAATCCGCGCCGCACTTTTCGAGTCCGGCGGCGGCATCCGCGAGGATCTTCGCGGCGTCATCCCAGCGGTCTTCCGACTGGCACTTCTCGATCTCGTCGAATTCCACGCTGTACAGCGCGATCTTCGCCGAGTGCAGCCCGCCCAGTTCCTTCTTTACGTATTCGTTGATCAGTTGATAGTACGGCACTGTGCTTTCCCAGCTCATGCCCCCGATCAGTCCGATGGTCTTCATTTCTTTCTCCTCCATTCTCTTTTCTATTTTACATCAAAATAGATATCTTCAAGAGTATTTTTGAGGGGTGACGCGAAGGAAAGGGCCCCGCCCTGAGCGACAGCGAAAGGGATGGGAAAGGTTGCCTTGCGGCAGGACCCCGAAAAAATGCTTGACAACCGCTATCTCTGTGATATTATTTTGATATCAAATACATCTCGTTTTTCAAAAGGACGGTATTAACGATATGAACGAAATCATTCTGAACAAAAGCAAAAACGGCATGGGCATGCTCATCCTCTGCATCCTGCTCTACATCGCGGCATTCTTCGTGCTCATCGGTTCCGCGAGCTACGCCTTCCCGGTCCCCGGCGGACTGCGCGCTCTGCTGATCCTGGCGAGCATCCTGTATCTCTGCTTCGGCTGGATCCTCTTCCTCGGACTGAAGGTCATCCGCCCGCAGGAAGCCCTCGTGCTGACCCTGTTCGGCAAATACGTCGGAACGCTCAAGGGCGAAGGATTCTACTTCGTCAACCCGTTCTGCGTCGCGGTCAACCCCGCAGCCAAGACCCGCCTCTCCC
>JAFZRG010000249.1 GCA_017619985.1 Bacillota bacterium
AATTTCAACCGTATGGCCCAGCAGGAAGGCGCCGGCGTCCATGGCCTTTTTGCCCGGAAGCTGCACCGTTTTGAGCATCAGAACGTGCCCGTCTCCGCAGGCGGCGCCGATGCCGTCTTTGCCGGCGGACACGACGGTGCCCGGGGCGGCGGAAGTCGTCTCAGTCAGCGCTTCGGCCTGATGGATCTTGAAGACCTCTCCGTTCAGGACCGTATACGCGATGGGCCAGCTGTACATGCCCAGAACGTGGGATTCTAGGGCTTTCGCATCTCTCGTCCAGTCGATGAGACCTTCTTCCTTGCGTATCATGGCCGTATAAGTCGCCTGAGAGGCATCCTGGGGAATACCCTGAAGTTCACCGGAAATGATTTTCGGTAAACTCTCTGCCAGCAGCTCCGCACCGAGCACGGAAAGCTCTTCAAAGACCTGTTCCGAGGTCTTTCCCGCGATGCTGACCGCCCTCTGCGCCAGGATATCGCCGGCGTCGCACTCTTCCGCCATATACATGATCGTGACGCCGCTTGCGGAGTCACCGTTCAGGACCGCGCGCTGGATCGGCGCCGCGCCTCTGTATTTCGGCAGCAGCGACCCGTGGATGTTGATGCACCCGTACGCAGGGATGTCCAGGATCTCCTTCGGCAGGATCTTGCCGTAGGCAGCCACGACGATGAGATCCGGAGCGATCGCCTTCAGTTGATCGACCAGTTCCGGGTTGTTCTTCACCCGTTCCGGCGATTCGACCGGAAGACCCAGCTCCAGCGCCTTTTTCTTGACGTCGCACTGCTGCATCTTATGGCCGCGGCTGGCCGGACGGTCCGGCTTCGTGATCACGAGAGGCACGTCCCACCCCTGCGCGCATATGGTTTCCAGGGCGGGCACGGCGAAATCCGGCGTGCCCATGTAGACGATCTTCATGCTATTCTTCTTCCTCTTCTTCCTCGCCGTCATATTCCGTGGAGCGGATCTCTTCCGCCTTGTCGATAAAGAGGATGCCGTTCAGATGGTCGATCTCGTGGCAGAAACAGACGGCCGTCAGGCCTTCCACCTCATAGGTCTGCGGCTTGCCGTCCAGGTCGATGCATTCGCAGACGACGCGCGTCGGACGGTGGACCTTGCCGGCTCTGCCGGGAACGGACAGGCAGGCTTCCTCGTTGAACTGGTCCCCTTCCATCTCGGTGATCACGGGGTTGATCAGCACATACTGATCCTCCACCTCCACGACGGCGACCCTGCGCAGTACGCCCACCTGGGGCGCCGCGATGCCGACGCCGTCCGCGTCGTGCATGGTCTCGATCATGTCTTCGACCAGCGTGCGGATGCGGGGCGTGATCTCGGTCACCTCCCGGGACTTCTTCTTCAGGAACGGATCTTCGTCTGTGACGATGTTTCTTAAAGCCATGGTTTCCTCCCAAAGGACTAGATAAACGAAAACGGATTGATATCCAGAGTCAGCAGTTTCGCCGCTGACTTATCTTCTTCAAACAGTTTGCGCAGCCTGACCGCAGCAGCACTGCACTCCCTGCGTTTGCCTGCCGGCGCCTTGACGACCGCCTGATAGCGGTACAGGCCGGACTGCTTCATCAGGGGCGACGGTCCCGGCCCCATGACGATATAGTCGTCAGACAGCACTCTCTTCAGCCATGAAACGCATCTCGCCGCGCTGTCGATGGCCTTCGCCTCGTCCTCGTCTGATATCACGAAGCGGAACAGATCCGAAAACGGCGGATACAGGGCGGATTCACGGATCGAGATCTCGCGGTCGTAGAAGCTGCGGTAATCCTGCGCGGCTGCCGCCTGCAGCACGGCGCTCTCCGGGCTGTACGTCTGGATGATGACCTGGCCCTGCTCCTCGCCCCGGCCCGCGCGGCCGGCTGCCTGGGTCACGAGCTGGAACGTGCGCTCCCCGCTGCGGTAATCCGGGATGTTGAGCGTCACGTCCGCGGAGATGATCCCCACGAGCGCCACGTTGGCGATGTCCAGTCCCTTCGCGACGAGCTGCGTGCCGATGAGCACGTCGGTCCTGCCGGAAGCGAAACGTTTGAGGATCGCTTCCAGGCTGCCCTTCTTGCGTACGGCGTCCAGATCGAGGCGCTCGATGCGGGCTTCGGGAAACAGCTCCTTCGCTTTTTCCTCGACCTGTTCCGTGCCTGCGCCGAACCGTCCGATGATCTTGCTTTGGCAATCCGGACAGATCCGGGGTACAGGCTCCGTCCTGCCGCAGTAGTGGCAGACGAGCGCACCGGCTTCCTTATGGTACGTCAGCGAGATGCCGCATTCCGGGCACCGGGGCACGTAGCCGCACTCCCGGCACGAGACGAACGCGGAATAGCCGCGGCGGTTCAGGAACAGGATCGCCTGCTTGCCTGCCGCGAGCGTCTTCTCCATCTCCTCGGTCAGAAGACCGGAGAACAGGCTGCGGTTGCCCGCTTTCACTTCCTCGCGCATGTCCACGGTGACGACTTTCGGCAGCGGCACCCGGTTGTAGCGCCGGGGCAGTTCCAACCGCCGGAAGATGCCCTGCTGACTGCGGTAGAAGTCCGTCGCCGAGGGAGTCGCGCTCCCGAGCACCAGCACAGCGCCGTGCGCCTTCGCCCGCTTCAGGGCCACTTCCATGGCGTCGTATTTGGGACTTTTATCGGATTTATAGGACGTTTCGTGCTCTTCGTCGATCACGATGAGCCCGAGATTATCGAAAGGAGCGAACACGGCGGACCGGGCGCCGATCACCAGATCGACCTGCCCTTTGCGGATCTTGCCGTATTCGACGCTCTTCTGCGCCGGCGTCAGCTTGCTGTGGAGCACCGCGATGCGCTCCTTGCCGAAGCGGCTCATGAAGCGGCTGACCGTCTGCGGCGTCAGGGAGATCTCCGGCACGAGCACGATGCCCTGCCGGCCCTGTGCCAGCGTCTTTTCCATGGCCTGCAGGTACACTTCGGTCTTGCCCGATCCGGTGACCCCGAACAGCAGGAAACTCTCGTTTTCGCGCCTGTCAAGGGCGTTCGCGACCTCGTCCAGCGCCTTCTGCTGATCCGCGTTGAGCGCCAGGGCTTTCTGGGGTTCTGCCTCCAGCCCTTCGAACGGGTCCTTCGTCTTGCGCTTCGCCTGCGTATTGCCCGGCAGGAAGCACTTCACCGCCTCGATGTAGCGGCAGACGCAGCGGCTGCGCATCCACAGGGCCGTTTCCATGGCTTCGCGGGTCAGGCCTTCGTCCGGGAGCGCCTCGAGCACCTTCTTGAAGCGCCTGACCCCTTCAGGGGCTTCTTCCGAAACGGAAGCGACGTAGCCGTCCGTTTCCTTGTTGTGGATGGAGAACGGGACGCGGACCTTGCAGCCTGGGACAGGTTCGGCATCCGGCAGATCCCAGAGGTAAGTGTACAGCTCGTCCGTGGCGTTCGTATTGTTGTCGACGACGACGGAAACGTAGCTCATGGCGTCTCCTCCGCGCGCTTTGCTCTGCGCTGCGCCGCCTCCGCCTTGGAGAATTCGCAGCCGCAGTAATCCTGGCGGTACAGGCCGTATTCCCGGGACAGTTCGATGGAGCGGCGGTAGCCGTCCTGCTTTTTATAGTTGCCCGCGGCATAGGCCACGCCGTACTGTTCTTCCAGCGTGCGGCCTATCTCCGCGATCATTTCGTAATTCTTGTACGGACTGACGGTGAGCGTGGTGTCGAAGCTGTCGAACCCCTGCTCCTTCGCCGTTTTCGCGGTCTCTTCGAGGCGCAGCTGAAAGCATCTGCGGCAGCGTTCGCCTCCCTCCGGCTCTTGCTCGAGGCCCTTGACGCAGGTATAATACTCCTGCGGATCGTAGCGTCCCGGCATAAGACCAATGCCGGAAGATCCTTCGCATCCCTGCGGTCTCCATTCCGCGAGGAAACGCTTGAGTTCCTCTTCGCGGACCCGGTATTCCCCTTCGTCCGTGATGTTCGGATTGAAGTAGAAAACGGTGATGTCCCAATCCGGGAAAAGGCGCTCTAAACAGGCGCTGCTGCAGGGTCCGCAGCAGGCGTGGAGCAGCAGTTTTTTCTTGCGTTCCTCTGCCATAAGAGCCTCCTTTGCCAATTTATAATTATACCATATGGAGCGTTTGAATTGGAAAATATCTTCGGCAGCATCCACTACAACGCCATAGGGCCGTACCTGAAAAAACGGTTCGGGGAAAGAGTCGCGAAACTGTCCCTGGACGGCGGTTTTACGTGCCCGAACCGCGACGGCAGCAAGGGCACCGGCGGCTGCACGTTCTGCAGCGGGGACGGCAGCGGACGCTTTGCGGGACCCCTCGCGCAGCAGAAAGCGCAGCTGGCTTCCAAGTGGCCCGAAGATACAAAATACATCGCCTATTTCCAGAATTTCACCGGTACCTATGCGCCGGTTGAGCATCTTAGAGAACTCTGGGACGAGGCGCTCGCTCTGCCCGGCTGCGTGGGGCTGGCCGTTGCGACCCGTCCGGACTGCCTGCCGGACGGTGTGCTGGATCTGCTGGAGGAATTCGATCAGAAGACGTTCCTCTGGGTGGAACTGGGCCTTCAGACTGCCTGCGAGGAAACGGCCGCAGCCTTCAACAGGTGCTACGAAAACGCCGATTTCGAAGACGCCATGGGAAAATTATCGGCCCGCGGTATAAAAGCCGTCATACACCTGATTTTGGGCCTTCCCGGCGAAGATAAACGGCAGATGCTCTCCTCGGCGGAATACGCCGCGTCCTTCCGTCCCTTCGGGATGAAGCTGCACATGTTGCACCTCATGGAAGGCACCGTCATGGGAGAGCAATATAAAAACGCACCCTTCCCTCTGCTTACAAGGGAAGAGTACGTCGGTCTCGTCTGCGATATCATCGAGCGGCTGCCGCAGGATATCACCATCCACCGCATCACGGGGGACGCGCCCAGGGAAGACCTGATCGCGCCGCTCTGGACGGGTCACAAGAAGGCCGTTCTGCGGGCCGTGCAGCAGGAATTCAAAGCGCGCGGCACGTTCCAGGGCTGCAGGGCAAAATAGAAAGGCCTCGGGGTCCTGTCGTCCAACGCATCCTCATGTCTTCGCTGCGCTCATCCGCGACGGCAGCCAACTTGGGAGTCGCGGCGATCGCTCCACTCAGCCATGAGCCTCTTTGGACGCCACCCCTCGGCTTTTTTATTTTTTGAAGTCCGGGCCCAAATCGCCCGCCATGTAGTGCTTGCGGCACAGCGACACGTACATGTCGTTGCCGCCGACGACGATCTGGCCGCCTTCGCGCACCATATTGCCGTTTTCGTCGACTCTGGCCACCATGGTCGCCTTGCGGCCGCAGTGGCATATCGTCTTGATCTCCTCGATCTTATCCGCGTAGAGCAGCAGATAATGGCTGCCCTCGAACAGTTCGTTCCGGAAATCGTTCTTCAGCCCGTACGTCAGCACGGGACAGTTGTAGTCGTCCACGATGTGAGCCAGCTCCAGCACCTGGTGCTTCTTCAGGAACTGGCATTCGTCGATCAGCACGCAGTCGATATGCTGCTGCGCTTCGTATTTCTTGTATAACTCCAGCAGGTTTTCTTCCGAATCGATGGCGAGGGCCTCGCGCGAGATGCCGATGCGGCTCGTGATCCTGCCGACGCCGTAGCGGTCGTCGATGGAGGGCGACATCACGAGGACGTGTTTGCCGCGCTCTTCGTAGTTGTACGCCACTTTGATGAGTTCTATGGATTTGCCCGCGTTCATGGTGCTGTAGCGGTAATATAGCTGTGCCATGGGTCTCTCCTTTTCGTTCGCTGACCCTATTATACCATACGGGATGTTCTGCCTGACGTTTCATTTTTGCGGACAGAAAAGCTATGTAACAAAAGAAAAACAAGATTCATTTTGTGCCATCATTATGCCACAAGAAAGCAAAAAGACCGGCCTTGTGCCACAAAAGACCGCATTTATGGCACATAGACCGGACATCCTGCTATCCTGTTACTTATCGGTGTCACACAATGCCCAAAATGGTATTTCTGTGGCACCCTGCCCACGGATGACCCCGGACAGGCTTTTATCAGACCAAAGATTCTATGAATTCTCTCGCCTCTTTTACCCCGCCGCAGGACTTGAAACCGGCGGAGATCTTGCTTGCAGCTTCTTTGTAGGAAGGATCGGACATAGCGGTCTCGACTGCCTTGCGGATGCCTTCCGCGGACGTGTCTTTCAGCATGAGCCCTGCGCCGAGCTCCTCCGCGCGCTTTGCGACGGCACCCTGCTCGGGGGTCTGCGGGAACAGCACGAGGGGCACTTCGAAATACAGGCCTTCCGAGGCGGAATTCATACCGCAGTGGGTCACGAAGCAGTCCGCGATGGACAGCACCGCCATCTGGTCGACGCTCGGATATGCCCTGATATTGTCCGGCAGATCCGTAAACTGTTCCGCGTTCATGCCCATGGAGAGGATCACCTGGTAGTCCGTATCGCGGAACGCCTCGATGCACCGGTGATAGAACGCCTCGTCCTTGTCCACCGTGCCCATGGAGATGTAGACGGTCTTGTCCGCGGTCTTTTCCATCGGGGTCACGACCGGACGGATGGAAGGTCCGATAAAGTGATAGCGGTCCGAGAACGTCTCGCTGCGCGGCTGGAACTCCTTCGACGTGTAGACGATCGTGTTCGTATCGTTGTCGTTTTGTACGATATCCAGGATGCCCTTCACCGGATATCCTTTTTCGCGCAGCCGCCGGATCTGCCTGTTGATCTTCGGCATGGTCAGCAGCATCTTCGCGATGTCGCCCGGGCCCTCTTTCATATAGGCCGCCGAATAGCGGTTGAACGCGAACGTCGTCGTGGAGCAGACGTACGGCAGGCCGTGCTTCATGGCGGTCAGCTTGCCCCAGAACGCGACGGAATCGGAAACGACGAGATCTGGCCGGATGCGGGCGATGTTCTCCGACGCCATCTCATCCAGCGCCAGCGTGGAATTCACGAGCAGTTCCACCGCGAAAGCCTTGTCCTTGCCGACCCGCGCGCCGTTCTCCTTGTCCTCCATCTCGAAGTCGTAGCCGTCGCAGGGGATGAAATGCGCGCCGGCAGCCTCGATCTTCTCCCGGAACTGTTCGAACGAGAAATACCATATTTCGTGACCCGCCTGCGTCAGCTCCCTCACGAGAGCCAGCGTCGGATTCGTGTGTCCGTGGGCGGGGATGCAGAACCATGCGATCTTCATCGCTTGCCTCCTAAAATAAAAACTCCTGTTACCGTATCCATCATACTACGATAACAGGAGCAACTCAATTTTCAGATTTATTCTACAGCGCCGCGAAGCGCAGCGTGACCTTGAACAGGTCACCGTCGATGCCGATGTCCATCGTGCCCTTCTGCAGTTCGGTGAAACTCTTCGCGATGGAGAGGCCGAGGCCGCTTCCTTCCGTGCTGCGCGATCCGTCGCCTCTCACGAAGCGTTCCATCAGTTCTTCCGGGCTGATATTCAGAGCGTCGCGGGACGTGTTGCGCAGCGTGAAGACCGCGTCGGTTCCCTGCTTTTCGAGGGTCAGATACACGCGGGTGCCTGCCTGGGAATACTTGCAGACGTTGTTCATCAGGTTGTCGAACACGCGCCAGATGCGGCGTCCGTCCGCCAGGATGTACAGCGGTTCTTCCGGCATGCGCGTGACCAGGGTCAGGCCTGCGGCGTCCAGTTTCTCCTGATACTCTCCTTCCGCCTGCGAAACGATCGTGCAGGCGTTGCAGGTCTCGAGATTGACGTCGAGATTGCCGGTGGATGCCTTGGAAGCTTCGATCAGGTCTTCCAGAAGCCGCTTGAGCTTCTCGGACTGGCGCTGCAGCACTTCCGCGTATTCCGCGACCTTTTCGTTACCGCCCTCTTCCTTCGCGATCAGATCCGAATAGTTGATGATGGACGTCAGCGGCGTCTTGATGTCGTGCGACACGTTCGTGATGAGTTCCGTCTTGAACCGTTCGCTCTTCAGTCTCTGCTCCACCGCCGCTGCGGATCCGGCAGCCAGGCTGTTCAGATCCTCGCCGTGCTTTTTGAAGTCCCACACCATGCGGGACGTATCGATCTTGTACGTCAGATCGCCTTCCGCCAGGGCATGGGCGCCTTTCTGGAGTTTGCGCATCTGCATGAGCCCCCAGAGGACGAGCGGCACCAGGATCAGGTGCTCGACGAACCAGAAGATCAGCCGTTCGCCGTGGTCATAGATCGCGAGATAACTGATGAATTCGATGAGGCATATGCCGCCGACGGCGAGAAATCCCTTCCAGATCAGCGGAATGTCCGCCACGAAACGGCCGAAGCACTTCAGAGCGCGGCCTGCCCAGCGAAAGATCCCCAGGATCACGACGTTCCAAAGCCACTTCAGGATGCGCCATGCCAGCAAAAGAAGCTGAAAGATGATCGTATTCTTCCACCAGCCGCCCAGTTTGATGCGAAGCGCAAAGCTCATCAGCACGCCGTGCAGGATGGCCAGGCACGCCGCTCCGACTCCGTAGACCGGATAAAACATGTGCCAGTATTCCTGCGGATGAGATTCCGCCATCCACCAGCTTCCGTGGTCGAAAAACTCCCACCACATGGCGCACAGCGCGGCGCCTGCGCCGAAACCGATCAGCAGCACGAGGTCGAACGGCACTTTCGTATCCCAGCCGGGCTTCACTTCTCCGTCCGGAGCCCTGTGTCCGCTGCTCCAAAGCAGATAGACAAGGCAGACCGCGTAGGCCGCGATGCATGCAGCGATCTGCAGATACCAGTTCGTCACCTGATCAGAGCTCTGTTCCAGCACGATGTGGAAAAAGCGGTCGACGCCGATGACCGCCGGCACCAGCGATGCCAGGAACACCAGCACTTTCAGCGGTATACTGCTCAGCAACTTATTGTTATTCATCGTTTCCCCTCAACAATTACTCTTCTTCCAATCCCCGGATCAGTCCCGCGATGATCGCTAAAACTGCCGTCAATACGAACCCTTCCATTCTTCGATCTTGTAGCCCTGTCCCCATACGACCTTCAGGTATCTGGGGGAACCCGGATCGATCTCGATCTTCTCCCTCAGATGCCGGATGTGCACGGCGACGGTGCTGTCCGCCCCCAACGGATCCTCTTCCCAAACGTTACGGTAGATATCTCGCGGCGAAAAGACCTTGCCCGGAGAGGACATCAGCAGCTTCAGGATCTCGAATTCCGTGGGTGTCAGGGAAACTTCCTCCCCGTCCACGAAGACCTGCTTTGCCGCGTCATCCAGCTCCAGTCCCCCGATCTTCATGGTGCTCGGCCGGGTCACGCCTCCGCCCAGCTGCATATAGCGCCGGAGCGCCGAGCGTACCCTGGCCGTCACCTCCGCGGGATTGAAAGGCTTTGTGATGTAATCGTCCGCGCCGACGTTCAGCCCGAGGATCTTGTCGGAATCCTCCCCCTTGGCTGTGATCAGGATCACCGGAACGTTGCTCTTTTCGCGCAGCTTCACCATCGCTGCGATCCCGTCCATCTGCGGCATCATGATGTCCATGAGCACCAGGTGGAGTGTCTCCTTCTCCGCCGTTTCCAGCGCCTCGAGGCCGTTGTATGCTTCGAGCAGGCGGTACTGCGGATCCGTCAGGTAGATCTTCAGCGCGTTCACGATGTCCTTATCATCGTCGCAGATGAGTATGTTGTACATAAAAACCCCTTTCACCTGTTATGTTACGCAGATCGCGTTTAAGAAAAAACAGGGCAAGCGTTTAAGATTTCTTTAAGTTTTTCCGCATGTCCAGGATATCTTTCTGCCGGTAGGACAGAAAACTGAGCAGCGCGCCTATCGTGCCCGTGCACAAGAACATCACGGCCATGCCGGATCCCGCGCCGCTGCCGACCAGTTTCTGCAGCATCTGAGCTGCCTGCGACGACCCCGCCATGAACGGTTCGAACACGTAGTCCGCCAGCGCTCCGCCCAGCAGGATGCCTGCAGGGATCGTTCCGTACTGGATCGCGTTGCGGACGGCGAACACCCTGCCCTGCACCTCCTCGGGGATGATCTTATACAGGATGACGTTCTGCCCGGCCATCACGAAGGCGATGGGAAGGCTGGCGGCGGTCCCTGCGAGGCACCAGGCGAAGGCATTCCTGCCGAGCCCCATCAGGATGTCGCCGAACAGGAACGAAAAACCCGCAGACCAGAACACCATGCGCACCGGTTCTTTCGAAAACAGTCCGGCGGACGCCAACAGACCGCCCGCGATGCCTGCGGCGCCAAGGACGGCGTTCACCAGGCCGAGCACGGCGGCATTGTCCCCGCTCCTCGCCAGGATCATGGGAGAAAGCGTGTTTTCATAGGTGATCCGGGACAGAAAGTTCATGGCAGCCATCAGCAGGATCAGGATGAGCAAGCCGCGGTTCTGCTTCAGGAAGGCGAGACCGTCCGAAAAGCCCGCGAACAGAGGCTGACGCTCGCTGTAGACGGGTTCGTCCTGCGGAACACGGATAAAGAGGATCAGGATGACGCACGAGAAGACATAGCTGCACAGATCCAGCAGTACGACAGGCATCAGGCCGCCGATGCCGAACAGCGCGGATGCCAGGACCGGCGCAAGGACCAGCACGAGGTTCTGGGAAAACGAGGCCATGCCGCCGGCGTTGGCCAGCTTTTCGTCCGGGACCAGTTTGCCGATCACGACGGAGGAAGCCGGCGACTGGAAAGCCGTCGCCGCGCCGATCAGCGCGTTCGCCGCATAGATGTGTCCGACATGCAGGCTGCCTGCGCGGACGAGCAGAAATACAGCGGCCGTCGCGACCGCTGCCGCGCTGTCCGCAAGCAGAATGACCGTCTTTTTATGGTGACGGTCCACGATGCTGCCGGATACGGTGCTGAGCAGCACGTACGCCATGTAATTGCAGAACGACATCAGAGCTACCGCC
>JAFZRG010000250.1 GCA_017619985.1 Bacillota bacterium
CGCATCATCCTGACGAGCCAGGCGCACGTGAACGAGATCGCGGAAGCGCTGGAGTACATCCGCCGCGGCGACATCGACGCGGACGAACTCGTGACCCGCGTCGTCACGCTCGACACGCTTGTAGAAGACGGCTTCGAGGAACTGGAACGCAACTCCAAAAATCACATCAAGGTGCTCATCCGCATCGGAGAGTAGCCTGAAGGCAAAAAAACGCCCTGCAGAGAGAGAAAACTCCTCTGCAGGGCTCTTTTATCGTCTTTCGGGATCTACGCCTCAAAGACCGTTTTTCCGCCCAGGACGGTCTTCAGCACTTTCGTGTCCTTGATGTCTTTGGGGTCGATCGTAAAGATGTCCCTGTCGATCACGAGGAAGTCCGCGAGCTTGCCTTCAGCGATCGTGCCCTTGATATCTTCCTCGAACGAACCGTGGGCAGCGAGCTTCGTATACGTGCAGACGGCGTCGTAGACTGACATCGCGTTTTCAGGACAACTGCCGCCTTCCGGCCAGCCGTTTTTGTCGCAGCGGGTCACGCAGCAGTAGATGCCGAGCCACGGATCTTCGTCCAGGCCCGGAGCGTCGGAACCGGACGTTACGACGACGCCGTCGCGCATCATGCGGCCCCAGGGGTTGGCGTAGGGCATGCGTTCGGGCCCGATGCGGTCTTCGATCCAGGCTGCGTCTGTATCCATGTACAGCGGCTCCACGTCCACGACGACGGGCAGGTCTTTGATCCGCTGCAGCACGTCCTCCGTCGCGACTTCCAGGTGGATCATACGGAATCGGGGATCGGGCCTGGGATCTTCGCGCCAGACGGTCTCGATCGCGTCCGTCAGCATCTTTCCGGCCTTGTCGCCGATGACGTGCGTGCCGGTCTGGATGCCGAGGACGTACGCCTTGCGGAGCTCTTCCGTAAATGCTTCCTGCGTATAATTCACGACGCCGGTGTTGCCCGGGTCGTCGCAGTAGGGTTCGATCATGGCCGCGCTGCGTCCGCCGAGCGCGCCGTCCAGGAACAGCTTGTAGTAGCCGTAGCGCAGCAGTTCGTCGCCTTCGCCGGCATGCGCTCTGATCTCTTCGAAGTCGTCCGTGCTGAAGTAGATGCGCGCGTTCAGGCGGCCCTGTTCCTTCAGCAGTTTATATGCGTCCATGTATTCCGGCAGGTTGACTTTGCTGGCCTGCACGGGATGCGCGCCGGTAAAGCCTTTCTTATTGAGCTCGCGGATAGCCTTTTCCAGAACGTCCGCCTTCGCCTCGAGCGTCGCGTAGGCATCGGGGATGAACGAGACGACCTTCAGACCGGAGGCGTCGCTCAGCACGCCGGTCGGTTCGCCGTCCTCGTCGAACAGCGCCGTACCTTCCACCTCGGGCTTGAAGTTCCGGTCGATCCCGGCCGCTTCGAGCGCCGCCGAGTTCGCCGAGAAGAAGTGCATGCACCAGCGCCCGATCACAACTTTGTGGTTCGGGCACGCTTCGTCCAGCACTTTCCTCGTCGGAAGGCTCTTATCGTCCGTAAAGCGTTCGTTGTCGAAGCCGAAACCGTAGATCCATTCGCCTTCGGGCACGTTCTCCGCAAATCCGCGCAGCACGTCCTGCAGTTCCTTCACGGACGTGACCCTGTCCAGCAGCAGGCGTTCCAGATTGCAGGCGTAGGGGAAGAGGTGGATGTGCGTATCGATGAGCCCCGGAATGACGGTCTTGCCCTGCAGATCGATCACTTCGTCCGCCATGGCGGCTGCCTGTTCCTTGCTGCCGCAGTAAACGAACTTTCCGCCGCGGACGGCAAACGCCTCGCAGCGGCTGCCGTCGGATTCGATCGTATAGATGTTGCCGTTGATATATGCAGTCGTCTTATCCATGCGGGCCACCTCTACGCGATGCCGCCTCCGTCGACGACGAGTGCCGCTCCCGTGACCCATCCGGCCAGGTCGGAGCACAGGAAGAGCACACACTTCGCGATGTCTTCGGGCTGTCCGATGCGGGCGAGGGGACGCCCTGCGCCGCAGGACTTCAGGAATTCCTCGATATCGTCGTCGGACTTGATCTCTCCGGTCTGGCGGCCTTCGGAGATCATCATGGGGGTCACAGTGTCGCCCGGGTTGACGGAGTTGACGCGGATGTTGTCCTTGCCGTGGTCGATGGCCATGGCGCGGGTCACGTTGACGATGCCGCCCTTGACCGCGCAGTAAGCCGCAGCCTGATCTCCGCCCTTGAGGCCCCAGCCGGAACCGGTGTTGACGATGGATCCGCCGCCTATCTTTCTCATCTCGGGGATGACATATTTGCTCATCAGGAACAGTCCTTTCAGGCCCACGTCGAGTACGAAGTCCCACTCTTTTTCGCTTAAATTTTCTATCGTTTTGCGCACGGTCACGCCCGCGTTGTTGTGCAGGATGTCGATCCGTCCGAATTCGGAAACGATGGCTTCCACAGTTTCTTTTACGTTCTGCTCGTTCGTGACGTCGCAGCGGAAGAACGAAACGTTTCTTCCCGCTTCGCGGAACTTGCGGGCTTCTTCTCCTGCCGGATTCACGTCCACGATGGCGACGTTTGCGCCGTAAGTGGACAGCATGTCTGCCACGGCAAGGCCGATGCCGGAACCCGCGCCGGTGACGACGGCCGTCTTGCCGCTGAGATCCAGAAAATCTTTTCTTGCGAACATAAGTTGCTCCTTTCTGCCGGAATGGATGTTGTTCTCTGCTTTCATCATACCACGGGAGGGCGGTGGTTTTGTGAGGAAAATGGAGAAGCGGATGAAAAAGGTGATTTACAAATAATGGCAAGCATGATAGGATAATGTAAAAATATGGAAATCAACAGAAGAGGTAGTTTATGTACGCAAGAATCATGACGGCAGGCCTGTACGGGCTGTCCGGGGAGCCGACCTGGGTCGAGACGGACGTGGAGAACGGCTTGCCCGGTTTTTTCATGGTCGGACTGGCAGACCAGGCGATACGCGAAGCGAAGGAGAGGATACGTTCCGCCATCCTGAACGGAGGGCACAAGTTCCCGGACAAGCGCATCACGGTGAACCTGACGCCCGCCAATAAGAGAAAAGAGGGCAGCCATTTCGATCTGCCCATCGCGATCGGGCTGCTGCTGGCGTCCGAGGCGGTCCTGTGCCGGGGCGACCTGTCCGGCACGGCGTTTCTGGGCGAACTGACCCTGGACGGCAGGGTGCTGGGCTGTGACGGCGTGCTCCCCATGGTGATCGGCCTGCAGAGAAGCGGCATCCGCAGAGTCGTGCTGCCGCAGGAAAATGCGGCGGAAGCCGGCCTCGTCAAGGGGATGGAGATCATGCCGGTGGGAACGCTGGGAGAGGCCGCGGAGTTCATCGAAGGCGGGCTTTCGCTGTCGGCTTTCGTGGCGGAAGGATACCGACCTCCGGAGGAAAGCCCCGCAGGCCTTGATTTTGCGGATATCCGCGGGCAGCAGACCGTCAAACGGGCCGCGCAGGTCGCCGCCGCGGGAGGTCACGGCCTTCTGATGATAGGCCCGCCGGGGACGGGAAAAAGCATGGTCGGCAAGCGCATCCCGGGGATCCTGCCGCCGCTGACGTACGAAGAACAGCTCGAGGTGACCCAGATCTACAGCGTAGCAGGCCTGCTGGACCCGCAGAGGCCGTTTCTGACGGAGCGTCCGTTCCGCGCGCCGCATCACAACCTGTCCGCCGCCGCCCTGGCGGGCGGCGGGACGAATCCGAGACCCGGCGAGATCTCGCTCAGCCACTGCGGCGTGCTGTTTCTGGACGAACTGCCGGAATTCAGCGCCGGGACGCTCGAATGTCTGCGCCAGCCGCTGGAGGACGGGCAGATCACGATCGCCCGCGCCGGCGGGCGGTGCACATATCCCGCGCGTTTCATGCTGGTCGCGGCGATGAACCCGTGCCGCTGCGGCTATTACGGAGATCCGGTGCGGCAATGCACCTGCAATGAGAGCGACCGGAAGAAATATATCGGCAGGGTGTCGGGACCGCTGCTGGACCGCATCGACATGCATGTGGCGGTGGAACGGATCGCCTATCGTGAGATCCGCGGCGGTCTGCATCCTGCAGCGGAAGAAACTGCGGGACCGCCCGTATCGTCCGCTGTCCTGCGCGAAGGAGTGATGCGGGCCGTCGCCATGCAGAAAGAGCGGTATGACGGGCGGAAGATCGCGAGCAACGCGAGACTGACGCCGCGCCAGACGGAGGAGTACTGTCCGCTGGATCGCGTGTGCGCGAAACTCATGGAATCCGCATTCCGGCGCTATCATCTGTCGGCTCGGTCGTACCACCGCATCCTGCGGACGGCCCGGACGGTCGCGGATCTGGCGGGCAGCGCCGCGATTTGCGAGGAACATCTGTTGGAAGCGCTCAGCTACCGCATGCCCGAGCGCTTTTTCGAATAGGAAAGGGGAAAAATGAAAGATCTGATGTATCTGACGTGGCTGAGCATCCTGCCGGGGCTCTCCGCGGACCGCAAACTGGAACTGATGCGCACATTCGGCAGCGCGAGAGGAGTCTTTGAAGCGCCTGCGGATACGCTTAAGGAGATGTTTGCGAAAAATGGAATTCTGTCAAGTAATGCATCCGCCCTCAAACGTCTTCTCCGCAAGGATGCGGAAGGTGCGCAGCGCTGCCTGCAGCAGGCGAAAAAGACCGGCGCGGCAGTCATTCCAATGGATAGCGGGGCGTATCCGTCTTCGCTGCAGACGATCAAGGATCCTCCGCTCGTGCTGTTCGCTCTGGGTGACGTATCGCTGCTGCAGACGCGCTGCATCGCGGTCGTCGGCACCCGCAGGGCGTCTCCCTACGGCAGATGGGCGGCAGCGGAGATCGCGAGAAAAGTGAGCCTTGCGGGGGTCACCGTCGTGTCCGGTATGGCAGAGGGCATCGATACGGCGGCGCACGAGGGGTGTCTGCAGGCGGATGGGAAAACGATCGCCGTCTTCGGAACAGGCGTCGATATCTGCTTCCCGAAATCCAACGCACGTCTTTACGAAGAGATCCGTCAGAAGGGTCTGCTCCTGTCCGAATACCCGTTCGGCGAGCGGGGATATGCGATGAACTTCCCGGAGCGCAACCGCATCATATCCGGGCTTTCCGAGAGCTGCATCGTGGCGGAAGGCGCTGTGAAGAGCGGGTCACTCATCACGGCAGGGCTCGCGGCGGAACAGGGCAGAGGCGTGTTCGCGCTGCCAGGCAACGTCAATCAGCCCGGAAGCGCCGGCACGAACCTGCTCATCTCCGAAGGCGTGCCGCCCATCTATTCTCTGGACCATCTGCTGCACATCCTCGGCCTCGAAGGACTGCCGGCGGAGCAGCGCACGGATCTCAGCGAACACGAAAAGGCGCTGATGCGCCACATCCTAAACTGCGGCAGCAGTTCGAAACAGTACATCTGCGAGACCTGCAGCATCGGTGCGCAGGAGGCCTCCATGCTCCTGACGTGCCTGGAACTCAAGGGGCTCGTGCGCCTCGAGGGCAGCCAGGTATTTGTCCTATAATGTAGGAAGTTCACATTGGGGCTTTACATTTTCTACACCATAAATATAATAATATGGTGTATTTTATTAAAACCGAAAGGAGCAGTATGGCTACTTCCAAATATCTCGTCATCGTAGAGTCCCCGTCCAAGGCAAGGACGATCGGCAAATTCCTGGGCAGCCGCTACAACGTGGTCGCCAGCGCGGGCCACCTGCGCGATCTCCCCAAGAGCACCCTGGGCGTGGACATCGAAAACAACTTCGAACCCAAGTACATCAACGTGCGCGGCAAGGCGGACCTGATCAAGACCATCAAGAAAGAGGCAAAGGAAGCCTCGAAGGTCTTCCTCGCGACGGACCCCGACCGCGAAGGCGAAGCCATCTCCTGGCACCTGTGCAGCCTGCTGGACATCGATCCGGCCAAGGCGTACCGCGTCGTGTTCCCCGAGATCACGAAGAGCGCGGTGCTGGAGGGCATCAAGAACAGCCGTCCCATCGACATGAACCTCGTCAACGCCCAGCAGGGCAGACGCGTCATGGACCGCATCGCAGGCTACGAGATCAGCCCCGTGCTGTGGAGCAAGATCGGCAAAGGCCTGTCCGCAGGGCGCGTGCAGTCCGCGGCACTCAAGATCATCTGCGACAGAGAGCGCGAGATCGAGGATTTCGTGCCCCAGGAATACTGGAACATCGCGGCGGATCTGACCAAAGAGGGCCTGACGCCGGCGCAGCAGAAGAAGAACACGTTCACGGCGACTCTGACGGAATACAAGGGCAAGAAGATCAAGCTCGAAAATAAGGAGCAGACGGACAAGGTCCTGGCGGATCTGAACGCCGGCACCTATTCGGTCAAAAAGCTGGAATCCAGCGAAACGCTCAAGAGGCCTTACGCGCCGTACAC
>JAFZRG010000251.1 GCA_017619985.1 Bacillota bacterium
CACGATGAACTATCTGGTCAGCGGCACCACCTACGAGCTGGAAGTCGGCGCCAACACCATCGACTCCCTCGTAGAGAACGACACCTTCGGCAACATCGTACCCTGCGCAGCCGAGAGCTGGGAAGAAAGTGACGACGGTCTGACCTGGACCTTCCACCTGAGACCCGGCCAGCACTGGTACGACAAGGACGGAAACGAAATGGCACCCGTCACCGCGAACGACTACGTAGCCGCAGCCCGCTATGTCTGCGACTCCGCCAACGACTGCGGCAACAGCTATCTGATGGACGAATGGCTCGTGAACGCCACCGAGCTGCTGGAATACACCGCTGCCAAGCTGGTAGCCGTGGAACAGGGCACCGAGGGCGAAGACGACGAATACGTCTATGACGCGGACGGCAAGATCTACGAGATCACCGAAGACGGCTATGAAGAAATGGCCGAAGTCAAACCCGAGGATCTGGGCGTCGTCGCAGTGGACGACCTCACTCTCGAGTATCATCTGTGCAAGCCCCGTCCGTACTTCCCGACCGTTCTGCAGTTCGGCACCTACTGGCCCGCACCCGCGGAACTGCTCGGACAGCTCGGCGCGGACTACGGTCTGGACAACGAGTCCATGTGGTTCAACGGCGCTTACATCCTGCAGGTCGCTCAGCCCCAGCAGAAGAGAGTCTACGTGAAGAACGAGAACAACTGGGATGCCGAACACATCTACATCGAGCGCATCGAAGAGACCTACAACCAGGAAGCTGCGACGCTGGCTCCCGAAATGTTCCTCAGAGGCGAAGTCGATTCCGCTTCCATCGGTTCCGATATCGTAGCCGACTGGCTGGCTGACCCCGAGAAGAGCAACATGGTCTGCACGAGCCGCATCGTGGGCGACTACTCCTACTTCTTCGGCTTCAACTTCGAACCGAAGTTCGACGAGCAGTATGAACCCGAGAACTGGGTCAAGGCAGTCAACTGCGAAGACTTCCGTCAGTGCATCTTCCACGCCATCGACAGAGAAGCGTACCTGACCGCGAAGTATCCCGGCGACGATCCGCACATGCACATGATCAACACCATCACGCCGCTCGGCTTCTCCACCTACAACGGCAAGGACTATGTCAACTACGGCGGTCTGGCCAAGTACACCGCGGGCGACAGCTTCAACGAAGCGCTGGCCCTGGAGTACAAGGAGAAGGCAAAGGCTGAACTCGAAGCAGAAGGCGCGACCTTCCCGATCAAGATGCCCATCAACTACAACCCGAGCTCCACGACCTGGGGCAACTGCACTGTCGTTCTCGAGCAGCAGCTCGAAGACCTGCTGGGTTCCGACTTCATCGACATCATCGTCGTCGAATTCTCCGGCAACTCCTTCCTGAACGAGACCAGAAGATGCGGCAACTACGCCATCCAGGAACTGAACTGGGGCGCCGACTTCATGGATCCCGAGACCTGGGCCGACCCGTTCGACAGAAAGAACTCCTACAACTTCTTCTGCCACGACACCCTCGACTACAGAGTATTCCAGGATACCAAGTCCGACGAGACCAACGCTCTCATCGATGAGTACTACAGACTGTGCGACTACGCCCGTACCTGCGTCGACGACTTCGACGAAAGATACGAAGCGTTCGCGGCAGCCGAATCCTTCTATCTCGATCACGCGATCGTGGTTCCCGGCTTCATCTCCGGCGGTTCCTACCAGGCCACGAAGCTGAACGGCTTCGAAGGCCAGTACGCCATGATGGGCCAGTCCTCCAGCAGATACAAGGGACAGCACGTCTACAACGAGGCGATGTCTCAGGAAATGTACGAAGAGCAGTACGAAGCATGGCTCAACGCTCTCGGCCAGTAATCCATTCCCTTCCCTGAAGGACAAATCACATCATCCATTCGTAAGCGGCTCTGCTGCCAGGCACGGCGCGGAGCCGCTTTCCTTATCTTCATCAAGTGAAGGAGACGAAACGTGCTAAAGTATTCGATCAAACGTCTTGCACGGTCCCTCGTCACGCTGGTCATCCTCATCACCATCGTGTTCGCCCTGCTTCGCTTCATGCCGGAAGAAGGATACTTCAACAATTACGAGAAGATGTCTCCGGCGCAGATCGAACTGGGCCTGATCAAAATGGGTCTGAAAGATCCTCTTTACGTGCAGGTCGTGCGTTTTATCGGCAATCTCCTGAAGGGGGACCTCGGCGTATCCTACCGGTACCGGGTCAACACCCCCATCGCCAGGATCATTGCTCCGAAGATCGCGATCTCGGCTAAACTCGGCATCATCTGCATGGTGCTCAGCCTTCCGCTCGGTCTTGCTCTCGGCGTGCTCATGGCGCGCTACAAGGGCAAGTTCTGGGACAAACTGGGCAACGCGTACATCGTGTTCATCCAGGCAGTTCCGAACGCGGTCTACTTCATCTTCATCCAACTGTACGGTTCGACCTGGCTGAAGATCCCCATGCTTTACAACGAAAACGACTGGCGGACACTCATCCTGCCCACCATTTCCCTTGCCCTCCCCTCCATCTCCAGCTACGCCATGTGGCTGCGCCGGTACATGGTGGACGAGACGAACAAGGACTATATCAAACTCGCCCGCGCCAAGGGCGTGCCGAACACCACCATCTGGTTCCGGCACGTGTTCCGCAACGCGGTCGTACCCATCGTCAACCTCATTCCGGGGTCGCTGCTCATGACCATCTCGGGTTCCATCTACACGGAATCCTTCTATTCGATACCGGGCATGGGCGGGCTCCTGGTGGACGTCATCAAGCGCCAGGACAACAACATGGTCATGGTGCTCGTGGTGCTGTTCGCGGCGGTCGGCGTCGTCGGCCTGCTGCTGGGCGACATCGCGATGGCGATCGTTGACCCGCGCATCAGCTTTACGAAGAAGGAGGGATCGAGATGAGCAAATATTCCCCTTCTGAACGGATCACGAAGAAACTGGTCGACGCGCAGGAAGAATTCCTCAGGAAGCACGGCATCCTGGCAGACACCCTGATGGAGGACAACCTGAACGAAGAGCAGATCGCAGGTCTGGACAAAGACCTGTTCGGCCTGGCCATCGTGGACGAGAGTGAAGCCGAACGCACAGGCTACTCCAACTATTCCTACTGGGGTTCCACCGTGCGCATGTTCTTCAAGAACAAAGTGGCGGTCTTCAACCTGATCGTCATGCTGGTGCTCGTGCTGTTCACGTTCATCCAGCCCCACCTTCCGAACCAGTTCGATCCGAACCTGGTCAATTACTACGATTCCAAGGCCGTATGGTACGTCGTGGAAGACGACGGCGCCTATACGATGGACGGCATGAAGCGCACGCAGGGCGACTACGCGGTCACCCCGAAGGATACCGAGATCCTGGCCTACATCCAGACGCCCGCCTCCTGGGGCACCCCGGAGTGCTTCGTCTACGACAGGGACGGCAGGGAGACGCAGGTGACAGCCACCGCGGATCCCGCCAACAAAGGCTGGTATTACTGCCTGCTGAAGAAGGACGCGCCGAACCTCGCCATCATGTCCGAGGACCACACGAAGAGCACGTTCTACGACGCCGTGTGGCTGACCGTGACCGGGGACAAGAACATCGTCAACTGCTCCTCCGTTAAGCTGACGAAGGGCGAGCTGATCGAGAACGTCCCCGCCGGCAAGAGCCTCGTGTACGTGAACGCCCCGGCGAGCTGGGGCACGCCGAAGGTCAAGGTGCAGGGCTCCATGGGATCCTCCAGCGCGGAATTCATCCAGGTCAAGCCCGTCGACGGCGAAGACGGATGGTATTACGGGTTCTTCCCCACCGAGAAGAATACCCTCATCCTGAGCTCTGAAGACGGCAGCCAGAAAGGCATGAACCGCGCGACCGCGACGATCGGCCTTCCCGAGGAAGCGAAGATCGTCAAGGGCTTTATCGAAAACAAGCAGCCCAACAAGGTGTTCTGGTTCGGCACGAACGACATCGGCCAGGATCTGTGGTCCCGCATGTGGACCGGTACGAGGACGTCGCTGTTCATCGGCATCGTCGTCGCGGCCATCGAAGCCGTCGTCGGCATCCTGGCGGGCCTGCTGTGGGGCTACGTACGCAAGCTGGACTTCCTGTTCACCGAGATGTACAACCTCATCGACAACATCCCGAGCACGATCGTCCTGATGCTGGCGGCCTACGTCATGCGGCCGGGCATCAAGACCATCATCATCGCCATGAGCATCACGCGCTGGATCGGCCTGGCGCGGTTCATCCGCAACCAGGTGCTGATCATCCGCGACCGCGACTTCAACCTCGCGTCCCGCTGCCTGGGCACGCCCACGAGCCGGGTCATCACGAGGAACCTGCTGCCGCAGATGGTGTCCGTCGTCATGCTGCGCATGGCGCTGGCCATCCCCGGCGCCATCGGTTCGGAAGTGTTCCTGTCCTACATCGGGCTCGGCCTTCCCATCTCGATCCCGTCGCTGGGCAACCTGGTCAACAAGGGCCGCACGATGATGATGGCGCCTACCCTGCGCTATCAGCTGTTCATCCCGGCCATCATCCTGTCCATCATCACCATCTGCTTCTATCTGGTGGGCAACGCCTTCTCGGACGCCGCCGACCCGAAGAACCACGTATAGAAAGGAGGCTGAGAGAAAATGCTTAACAACGGAGATCTCATTCTTTCCGTCAAAGACCTGCACGTCAAATTCAGCCTCCGCGGCAAGGTGCTGAACGCCATCCGGGGCATCTCCCTGGACCTGTACAAAGGCGAAGCGCTTGCCATCGTAGGCGAATCCGGCTCGGGCAAATCCGTGCTGACGAAGAACTTCATCGGCCTGCTCGACAAGAATGGCTGGGTCGATTCCGGCGAGATCTGGTACTACGGCCTGGAAAGCGGTCCCGTGGATCTCGCGAAGTTCAAGACCGAAGAGGACTGGCAGGGCTTCCGGGGCAAGCAGGTCGCCATGGTCATGCAGGACCCGATGACCTCGCTCAACCCGCTGAAGACCATAGGCTGGCAGATCGAAGAGGCCCTGAGGCTCCACCAGGGGCTGCAGGGCGAAGCGGCCAGAAACAAGGCCGTCGAGATCCTGTCCGACGTCGG
>JAFZRG010000252.1 GCA_017619985.1 Bacillota bacterium
AAAGAATCCGAACAGAAGGCTGCCGGCAGGACGCCCGGGCAGGAAGGCGCGGTCGCGGAAGGCCTGATGGACATCTTCCGGGAATTCGGAGCGCTGCGCGGGTCAGATCCGGGATCGCCCGAAGCGCAGGAAAAGGCCGCCAAACTGCAGCAGTATATCACGGACAATTATTACACCTGCACGAAGGAGATCCTGAAAGGACTCGGACAGATGTATGTCTGCGACGAGCGCTTCCGGTCCAACATAAACGAAGCCGGCGGGGAAGGGACGGCCGAATATGCCGCGAAGGCGATAGCCGTTTACTGTTCCTGACCGGAAGGCCGTATCTGCGGCAGAAAGGCAAAGGAAAAGGGCGGGGGTTGACCCTCGCCCTTTTTGTGTGCGTTTGACTGTGGATTACAGGCCGAGTTCTGCCTTCAGGGCAGCCAGTTCTTCGTCTACGGAAGCGGTCATGCCTGCCTGATACTTGGCTTCGATAGCGGCTGCTTCGTCGACCGGGGAAGCGTCCAGTTCAGCCTTGGCATTCGCGATGTCGAGCATCTTGTCTGCCTTCTGCTCCATCTTCTCGAATTCGCCCATGACCTTGTCGAACTTGTCGGCGGTGCCGGTGTACTTGTTGACGGTCTCCTGGGTGTTGGCGATGGAAACCTTGGCCTTGATGGCGGCCTTCTTGGCTTCGAGCTGAGCGATGTCACTGGTCAGCTTGTCGTGCAGCTGTCTCATCTTGGTCGCGTTCTCATGCGCAACGGCATAAGCGGTCTCGAGAGAAGCGCCGACGTTTTCAAGCTGCTGCTTCTTTGCCAGGAAGATCTTGGCGTCGCCTTCGTTGCCGGCCTGCAGAGCCTGGACTGCCAGTCCCTGATACTTCGCAACTTCTGCCTTGTTTTCGTCGAGCATTCTCTTGGCTCTGGTCTCTTCTGCCATGACAGAAGCAGTCTCCTGCTTGACATCCGCCAGGTCTCTTCTGGCCTTGATCAGATATTCATCGATCATCTTGGCGGGGTCTTCAGCCTTGTCCAGCAGGGAGTTGATGTTGGCTGCAAGAATGTCAGCGAATCTGGATAACATGCTCATTTTGGTTTTCCTCCTTTTTAAGATCAATTGTCATTGTCTTTGTAAACAGTGTCATATTTCTTCGCGAGATCTTCCGCTTTCACGGTCGTCTCGTTGTCACCGAATGTCTCGAGCGGCGTGTTCAGGATCTCCTTGTCGCGTTCGTCCTGCTCCTTCTTGTTCTTGGCGCGGAGCGCGATGATCGCGGCGATGGCGCCGATGATGAGGATGATGCCGCCGATGATGGTGGGATAGTACCACGCGGGTCTCGTGACCTTCATGATGGCTTCGCCGGCTTCCTTGAACACCGCCGAGAAGTACTCGGAGTTGTCCTTGGAGCTGTCGTAGTAGTAGCGGTCGAAATAATCCATCAGGATCTCGCCGGCTTCGTCGTCGATGACCGACTGCGCCTGGACGCCCGCGGTGTAGTAGACGGTGTATTCGCCGTCGTAGTACTCGTGGAAGATGACGAGGATGTGCGCTTCGTCGATCTGACCGTTGGCCGCTGTGAACAGCTCGTCGTACTTGGCATCCGCGAAGTTGATGAAGTCGTTCTTCTTCGGGCTCGTCTCGCCGTCCACCGTATCCGTCAGATACAGGTAGGGCATGACGCCGGTATCCTCGTAGAAGCTCTTCATCCCGCTCTCGACCTTGCTCCTGCTGGTGATCCAGCCGAGATCGTCCGTGTAGTATCCGTTCTTGACGGTCACCGCGTTGGACGGGAGAGGTTCTCTCTTCGTCGTGGAGTAGGTGATGTCGCTCTGGCTGTTCGGATTCTGCTGGCCGTACATCGCCGACCACAGGCCGCCGAATACGACCGCCATCAGCGTGATGATGATGACGATCAGCAGGAACGAGTACAGACAGCCGATGTTGACCCTCGGACCGCCGGTGTAGCCTTTATAGCCCTTGTGATAGGCGCCGCCGTTGTTCGATCCGCTCGTATTGGATGTGCCGTAAGGCGAGGAGTTCGTTTTGCCGTAGCCCGGATTCACGTAGATGATGGGACGTACAGGACGGGGCGACCCGCCGCTGCTGAACGGACTGCTGTTGTAATTGCCGAAACTGTTGCTCGTCGGACGGCTGTGATTGAACGTGCTGGACGTTCTTCCCCCGGAAAAGCTTCCGCCGTAGGACCGGCTGCCGCCGCTGCTGAAGCTGCGCCCGCCGCCTCCGGATGATCTCATACCGGAACCTCTGGACCCTCCGAACCCGCCTCCGCGGCTTCCTCCGGAGAACCCTCCTGAGCTTCTGCCCATGATCCTGATACCTCCTTGTGTAGTTTCTGTGATAACACTATAATAATAGCACAAAGTTTTTGCAATTGTGCTATAATTTCCTTCGTTTGAAAAAGTGAAATATTAGCGTAATTTTTTTGTAACATCCCGAGGGGTTTTCTATGACCTGGACAGAACGGTTAAAACAATATTGCAGCGAACATCCTGGGCTCCTCATGGGCCTGGATATCGGGTCCACGACAGCCAAGATCGTCGTCGTCGAGGACGGGGAGATCCTGTTTCAGAAATATGAGAGGCACTTTTCCCAGGTGCGGCAGAAGGCCGTCGAACTGACGCAGGAAGCGGAACCTTATCTGAAGGGAAAGACGTTCACAGCTTCGATCTCCGGCAGCGCCGGGCTGGGCCTTGCAAAAGCGGCCGGCCTGCCTTTCGTGCAGGAAGTCTTCGCGACCGGCCAGGTCGTGGAAGTGCTGGAGCCCGAGACGGACGTCGTCGTGGAGCTCGGCGGGGAGGACGCGAAGGTCATCTTCTTCCGGGGCGGCATGGACGAGCGCATGAACGGCAGCTGCGCAGGCGGCACGGGCGCTTTCATCGACCAGATGGCGACGCTGCTGAACGTCTCCGTGGAACAGCTCGACGGACTGGCGCTGCAGCACGAGCGCATTTATCCCATCGCGAGCCGCTGCGGCGTATTCGCGAAGTCCGACATCCAGCCGCTGCTGAACCAGGG
>JAFZRG010000253.1 GCA_017619985.1 Bacillota bacterium
CGCCGCTTCGCAGCTCGACCGCAGTCCCCTTCGGGATGGGTTCGACCGCGACCGCGACGTTGTCCTTGCCGTCGATGACCATTGCGTTCATGCGCTCTCTCCTATCTCGCGTTCTGATAGATCTTAACGAAATCTTCTTCGAACAGCAGTTTCGCCGTGCCTCTGCTGCCGCCGCAGGCTCTGGCCGCGCCGGCCGCCATGGCTTTGATCTGTTCGTCCGTGGGGTCGATGCCCAGCTCCTTCATGTTCGTCGGCATGCCGATGCTGCGGTAGAAATCCTCCATCGCGGCGATGCCCGCTTCGCAGATGCCTTCGTCCGTTCTGCCGCCAATATCCACGCCCATGACGTTGATCGCGAACTTCACGAAGCGGTCCATGCAATTCTTATAGACGTATCTTGCCCAGGACGGCCAGATGGCCGCGAGGCCTGCGCCGTGGGTCACGTCGAACATGCCGCCCATCTCGTGTTCGAGCATGTGGGACGTCCAGTCGCCGCCGCTGGCTGCTCCGCAGCCGGTCAGGTCGTTGTGCGCCAGAGAACCCGCCCACATGACTTCCGCCCGGGCGTCATAATCCGCCGGATCCCCGTGCAGGATCTTCGCGTATTTCATGACGGTGCGCAGCAGGCCTTCCGCGATCTCGTCGGTGAGTTCGAGCGTGCCGCCCTGGTTGAAATAGCGCTCCATCGTATGCATCATGATGTCCGTGCAGCCCGCCTGCGTCTGGTAATCGGGCAGCGTGACCGTCAGAGCCGGGTCCATGATGGCGAACTTCGGACGGACGATATCGTCGTCATACGCTCTCTTCTCGCCGGTCTCCTCGTTCGTGATGACGCAGCTGGCGGACATTTCGCTGCCGGCCGCCGCGATGGTCAGGACGGACGCGACGGGCAGGCAGCCGTTCGCGCTTCTTGTGTGCGCGAACAGTTCCCAGACGTCGTGATCCGGGTCAGCCAGCGCGTAGGCGATGGCCTTGGAGGAGTCGATGACGGAACCGCCGCCGACCGCCAGGATGAAGTCCACGCCGTTTGCCTTCGCAAGCTCGACGCCTTCTCTCACCTTGCCCAGGTGGGGATTGGGCACGACGCCGCCCAGCATGCAGACCTTCAGGCCTTCGTCTTCCAGCGACTTCTTCACTCTGTCGATCAGGCCGCTCTTCACCGCGCTCTTGCCGCCGTAATGCAGCAGCACGCTGGTGCCGCCGTATTTCTTCACCATTTTTCCGGCCTTCAGCTCGGTATCCCGGCCGAAAACGACTTCCGTCGGCGTGTAATAATTGAAATTGAACATGTCTTCCGTCCTTTCTTGATCTATTGCGAACACAGGATTTGAAACGGTTTTTCCTGATTTCATTTTATTCCCCGCGCGGGTCAAAGTCAAAGTTTAAGGCTTTCTTAAATCTGCGGCACACACGGCGTCCGTACTGTAATATAATCGACAATTGTGGTATAATAAATCATTCATTATCTCAAGGAGTTTATTTTGATCAACGAACGATTTTTCAAGAAGCTGGACCTGGACGAACCGCCCCGCCGCCACCTGGAATACCCTTCCATCACGATGTTCCAGATGGTGGAGCAAATCGAACAGGCCTTTCCCGAAGCGCCTGCCTACGAATTCTACAAACGGCAGGTCAGTTACAAGAACTTTATCTCTGATATCGAAGCGGCCGCGTCCGCTTTCCTCAAACTCGGCATCGGCGCCGGCTGCCCGGTGACGATCTGCCTGCCAAACGTGCCCCAGGCGCTCACCGCGTTCTACGGGGTCAACCGCATCGGGGCGATCGCGAACATGATCCATCCGCTGTCCGCCGTGTCCGAGATCGTCTATTACCTGAACGTTTCCGACAGTCCGTGGGTCATCACCCTGGACATGTTCTACGAAAAGGTGCGCATGGCCGCGGACCAGGCGGACCATCCCGTACGCATCCTCGTGTGCCGCATGCAGGACGTGCTGCCCTTCCCGCTAAGCACCGCCTATCTGGTGAAGGAGGGCCGCAAACACCTGAAATATCCGCGCGCCGGCAGCAAGGACCCGCTCTGGACGAGCGTCATGACCGCGGAGAAGATCAAGGGCGACAAGGCGGTGCGCGAAAAGCTGCCCGTCTGCCGATACGACGCGGGCCGCACCGCGGTGATCCTCTACAGCGGAGGCACGAGCGGCAAGCCCAAAGGCATCTGCCTGACCGACCTGAACTTCAACGCGCTCGCGCTGCAGGCGGTCGAATCCATCCGCGAAGTCTTCGAACCGGGCCTGACCGTCCTCAGCTGCATGCCGCTGTTCCACGGGTTCGGTCTGGGCATCAACATCCATACCGCCCTCACCCACGGCGTGTGCTGCATCCTGATGCCCACGTTCAACATCAAGACCTATTCGAACATGCTCATCAAGCGCAGGCCGAATTTCATCGCGGGTGTTCCGACGCTGTTCGACGCTCTGCTGCACGCACCGGCCCTGGAGACCGCGGACCTGAGCATGCTGCACGGCTGCTTCTGCGGCGGCGATTCGCTACCGGTGGAACTGAAGAAGCGTGTGGACAAGTTCCTGAAGGAACGCGGTGCCAAGTGCCAGATCCGCGAAGGCTACGGCCTGACCGAATGCGTCACCGCGAGCTGCCTCACCCCGAGAGACGAATACCGGGAGCGCTCCATCGGACTGCCCTTCCCGGACACCTATTACGACATCGTAAAGCCGGGCACGGACGAATCCCTGCCGCCGAATACCGAAGGCGAGATCGTGCTGAAGGGTCCCACCCTGATGCTGGGCTACCTGCACAACGAGGAGGAGACCGCCCAGGCGATGCGCAGGCGCTCCGACGGCGATATCTGGCTGTATTCGGGCGACCTCGGCACCATGGACGAAGACGGTTACGTGTACTTCTCCCAGCGCATGAAGCGCATGATCGTCACGAACGGCTACAACGTCTATCCCAGCCAGCTCGAGAACGTGCTGGACGCGCATCCCCTCGTGGACTGCAGCTGCATCATCGGCATCCCCGACGAGCGCAGAGGCCAGAAGGTCAAAGCCTACGTCGTGCTGAAAAAGAACGCGCAGCCAAGCGAAGAGACAAAGGAGCGGCTGATGTCCCACATGGCGCAGCATATCGCAGGATACGCGCTGCCCAAGGAGATCGAGTTCCGCAAGGAGCTGCCCAAGACGCTCGTAGGCAAAGTCGCCTACCGCATCCTGGAAGAGCAAGAAGAACAGAAGCGTAAGGAGGCATCCTGATGGCATTCGGAGACCGCAGAGACGGCAAAAGAGTAAAGGCACCCGGACTGCAGACGGTCATGACCGCCCTGCTGCCCAACCGGACGGGCTGCGAGGTCTATCTGCACGACACGATCGACGCGACGGAGCTGATCAAGTACCTGGAAAAGAAGAACGAGGGCCGCACGGAGCGCAAGATGACCATCTTCCACTGCGCCATCACCGGGCTCGCCCGCATGCTGATGGAACGCCCGACGATGAACCGCTTCATCCAGGGCTGGGCTATCTACGAGCGCAACGAGATCTCGCTGTCGTTCGTCGCGCGGCGCACGTTCGTGGACGGGTCGGCCGAAGCGCTGCTGTACTTCATCCCCAAGCCCACCGACACGGTGAACGAAGTCTCGGAATGGATCCTGGGCGAAGTAAAAGAGACCCGCAAGAGCGAGGTCGCGACCGGCGGCGTGGACGAGCTGCTGGACAAGTTCGCGGCCATGCCCCGCTTCCTGATGGATTTCCTCGTGCGCATCATCCGCTATCTGGATTTC
>JAFZRG010000254.1 GCA_017619985.1 Bacillota bacterium
CTTTTCAAACGCGGATTTCCAGGAATCCTCGTCGTCGCCTGCCATATCGTTGTTGGCGTGGTCGCCGGCAACGATCATCAGAGGTTCGAGAACGACTTTCTTATAGCCGCCGTCCTTGGCTGCCTGGATCACGTCTTCGAGGGAAGGCTCTGCTTCTACCGTGCCCATGAAGTAATTCGTGTAACCGAGCTTCTTGAAGGTCTCCTGCATTTTGGGATAGACGCTGTTGGAGGCGTGTTCCGTGCCGTGACCCATGAAGATGATCGCGGTCTCGCCGTCGTCATAGGACTTGGTCTCTTCATAGACCGCCTTGGCGACCTTCTCGAAGTCGGAGTCTTCCGCGAGCAGGTTCTTGCCTACGGTGATGATGTTGAACGCGTCTGCATAGTTCGCGGCGGATGCAACGATGTCATCATATTCATAGCCTGCCATCAGGTGGGTCGGCTGGATGATGATGTTGCGAACGCCGTTCGCGACAGCGCGGTCCATGGCCTGTTCGAAATTGTCGATGATCTCACCGTCTCTGTTTGCTACGTGATCGATGACGATCTGCGCAGTAAAACCTCTGCGGACGTCAAAATCAGGGAACGCCGCAGCAAGATCTTTTTCGATCGCGCCGATGGTGAGTCTTCTGGAATCATTGAAACTGGTGCCGAAAGAAACGACGAGCAGTTCTGTGACGCCGATGCCGTCCTGATTCAGAGGATCGTCGAGAGAGGCGTCGCCGGTCTCATAGTTTTCTTCATCCTCTTCCTCAGCGGGCTGCTGGGACTGGGTGCATGCTGCCAGAGAACCAATGATGAGGATCATCGCAAGCAGCAGAGCAACAATTTTCTTGAGATTCATGTTTTCCTCCTTTTTATGCCGTGCCACATGAAAAGACAAACACGGCGGTACAACCAATTACTCGTGGCGCAAGGCTGAAAGCCTTTGTACCATAACCGGCAGGTCTCCTGACTTGAGGGTCTTTACAGACAGCTGCCTTCCCAATGGAGTGATCAGTGACTGCGCATCATCGCGCTCTGCTGTCTGCTCGCCTGATACAGTGACGAGATCGCACAGGATTCACACCTGTTTCCCTATTATCCCTTCGGCTATCGCGGGCCTCCGGGCACCGGTTATTCTATTCAGTTGTCTTCTGTACGGAACGGGCGGGATTGTCCGTTCCATACCGAATGAATTTTATACGATAATAGTTAAAAAATCAATACCCGCGCTATTTATGGACTTTCGCAACGATGAGAGAGAAATACCCTGCGTCATCGGGGATGTCTTCGAGACTGCGGCATACCGTTTCATCTTCCATACCGCAGTTGATGACCGCCTGCACATCCCGTCCGCTCTCGTTCAGAAAGGCTTTGACCTCTTTCATGCGGCTGGCGGATTTCATCAGCACGAGCGTGCCGTCCAGTTCTGCGATCTCTTCCGCCTTATGAACAGCAGGCAGCACGTGGAGCGGTTCGTCCCATTCCGTCAGAACGATGCCGAGACGCGCGGCAGCAGCGGTCATAGAAGTGACCCCGGGAATGAGTTCGGTTTCATATCCATCCTCTTCCAGGATATGCTGCAGATAGCTGAACGTGCAATAGATCGTCGGATCGCCGAGTGTAAGAAAAACGACTGTCTTGCCTTGATCTGCAAGCGATTCGAGCACTTCTGCTCCAGCCTTGTGCGTTTCTGCCAGAACGACCTTATCCTTGGTCATCGGCATGTCGATGCCGATCAGATCTTTTTCTTCAATTTCAGGGACGGCCCCTGCTGTGATTTTATAAGACACAGAGTTCTTTGGATCTTTTCCCGGGACAGCGATCACATCCGCTTCGCGGATCAGACGGACTGCTTTTAACGTTAACAGTTCCGGATCTCCCGGACCTACTCCTGCACAATAGATCATAGGTCGATCTCCAGGATCACCGGGCAATGGTCCGAACCGAACACGTCACCGCGGATCACGACGTCCTTCACCTTCGGCATCAGCCGGTCGGACACGACGAAATAGTCGATCCTCCATCCTACGTTCCGCTCTCTGGCGCGCATGCGGTAGCTCCACCAGGAGTATTCGACTTTATCGGGATACAGCGACCGGTACGCATCCGAGAATCCGCAGGCCAGGAGTTTCGTGAATGCGTCGCGCTCCTCGTCGGAGAATCCCGCATTATGATGGTTCGTGTCCGGGTTCTTCAGGTCGATCTCATTGTGCGCGACGTTCAGGTCCCCGCACAGGATGAGCGGCTTTTTCGCGTCCAGTTTCTTCAGATACTCGCGGTTCGCGGCTTCCCATTCCAGGCGGTAGTCTAAACGCGCCAGTTCGTTCTGGGAATTGGGCGTGTAATTCGTGACCATATAGAAATCCGGGTATTCCAGCGTGATCGCTCTGCCCTCTTTATCATGCCCTTCCGCGTCGATATGGAAGTTGACAGAAAGAGGTTTCTGTTTTGCAAAGATCGCAGTTCCGGAATAGCCCTTCTTTTCCGCGCTGTTCCAGTATTCCTCGTACTGCGGCAGATCGATGACGGCCTGTCCCGGCTGGCATTTCGTCTCCTGGATGCAGACGATATCCGCGTCCTCCGCTTCGAGGAACTCCAGCAATCCCTTGCCCATGGCTGCCCTTATGCCGTTGACGTTCCAGGTGATGATCTTCATGGTTTGCCTCCTGATATAAGATGAGGGCGGGTCATAAGGCCCGCCCTGTAATTCCCCGTTATCCGCTTGCGCGTTCTCCGGGCATCTCGTCTCCGGTGATTCGGTTTCCCGATGACCCGGACCCTTATCCCCGGTGCTTCGATTTTCACGATATCCCGGGCGACTCATCCTGCGGTATTACCCGCGGCTGCTTGTAAAGTGATTATAGACTACAGCTCGCACTTTTTCAAGAGGGCTTCCCAACGTCTGTCGACTTCTGCCTGCAGCATGGCGACCTGCTCTTCCTTGCCGGGCTTGAGCAGATGCTTGAATCTTCCCTGCAGCTTCAGGAAGTCTTCGATGGGCAGCTTGTTCTTGGGCTTGTAGTTCAGCGTCCACTTTTCACCGTACTCGACCTCGTACATCGGCCAGAAGCAGGTGTCAGCGGCAGCTTTGCAGATGTCCATGACGTTCTCCGCCTCGTATCTCCAGCCTCTGGGGCACGGAGCGAGGATGGTCAGGAAGCAGGCGCCCTTGGTGTAGATGGCCTTCTGCGCCTTCTTGTGCAGATCGGAGAAGTTGCCCATGAACGTGGTCTGCGCTACGTACGGAACGTGATGCGCCGCGATGACCTCGGTGATGTCCTTTCTGTTCTGGGGCTTGCCGTCGGAGATCTTGCCTGCCGGCGTGGTCGTCGTATCGGCGAACATCGGGGTCGCAGAAGATCTCTGGATACCGGTGTTCATGTACGCTTCGTTGTCGTAGCATACGTAGACCATGTCGTGGTTTCTCTCCATGGCGCCCGACAGGGACTGGAAGCCGATGTCGTAGGTGCCGCCGTCGCCGCCGACCGCGATGAACTTGAAGGTGTCATCGATCTTGCCCTTCTTCTTCAGGGCGTTGTAGGCAGCTTCGACGCCGCCGGCCGTAGCCGCAGCGTTCTCGAACGCGTTATGGATGTAGCTGTCCGTCCAGGAAGAATACGGATAGGTGAACGTGGAAACTTCCATGCAGGAAGTCGCGTTGCAGATGACCGCATGATCTTCGGGCTCCAGGGCCTTCAGAACGTTTCTGAGGGCGATGGTGGCGCCGCAGCCTGCGCACATTCTGTGACCCGGCGTGAGTCTGTCGGGACGGCTCATAAATTCTTTGAAATTATATTCAGTCATGATGTCCCTCCTACTCTCTTACGTTCACATAGCGGTACGGAAGTTCCTTGCATTCGAAGTTGCCTGCCATGAGGTCTCCGAAGATCTTTTCCATATCCTCGACGGTGATGTCTCTGCCGCCCAGGCCGTAGACCATGGACAGCACGTCCGGCGTCTGCTTCGCGGAGAACAAAGCCGCGCGCAGTTCGCAGGACATCGGGCCGCTGTTGCCGGAGAAGCTTTCCGCTCTGTCCATGGCAGCGATGGCCTTGACGTTCTTCAGAGCCGCAGCGATCTCTTCCGCGGGGAAGGGTCTGTAGACTCTCAGCTTCAGAACGCCGACCTTCTTGCCTTCGGCTCTCAGCTTGTCGCAGGCATCCTTGGCGGCGCCTGCAGCGGATCCCATGATGACGATCGCGTATTCCGCGTCGTCCATGCAGTACTCTTCGAAGTAGCCGTACGTTCTGCCGAACTTTTCACCGTATTCCTTGGAAACGGCGATGATGGTCTCCTTGGAGTCTCTCATGGCCTGCGCAACGCCTCTTCTCGCCTCCATGTAGTACTGGGTGACGGAATACGGGCCGGCAGCCATCGGATCCTTCGCGTTCAGCAGGTAATCCTCAGGATTGTAGGTTCCTACGAAGTCCTTGACGTCCTGGTCTTCGTTCAGCGTGATGTTCTGAACGGCGTGAGACGTGATGAAGCCGTCCTGGCATACCATGACGGGCAGCATCACCTTTTCGGAGATGCGGAACGCCATGCACATGTTGTCGTAGGCTTCCTGGTTGTCCTCGGAATACAGCTGGATCCAGCCGCAGTCCTTGGCGCCCATGCCGTCGGAGTGGTCCGCGTTGATGTTGATCGGGCCGGACAGCGCTCTGTTAACCAGAGCCAGGACGACGGGCAGTCTGTCGGAAGATGCGATGTGCAGCTCTTCCCACATGAGTGCGAGACCTGCGGAAGATGTCGCGGTCATCGCTCTGGCACCCGCAGCGGATGCGCCGATCGTAGCGGACATCGCAGAGTGCTCGGATTCGACGGGAACGAATTCCGTCGTGATCAGTCCGTTCGCTACATAGGAGCTGA
>JAFZRG010000255.1 GCA_017619985.1 Bacillota bacterium
CCGGTATTGCCCTCGAAACCGTCCATCTCGGTCAGCAGCTGGTTGAGCGTCTGCTCTCTTTCGTCGTTGCCGCCGATGTTGCCGCCGTTTCTCTTCTGGCCGATGGCGTCGATCTCGTCGATGAACACGATGCAGGGCGCCTTTTCCTTGGCCTGTCTGAACAGGTCGCGCACCTTGGACGCGCCCATGCCGACGAACATCTCGACGAATTCGGAGCCGCTCATGGAGAAGAACGGCACGTTCGCTTCGCCGGCAACGGCTTTCGCGAGCATGGTCTTGCCGGTGCCCGGAGGGCCGACGAGCAGCACGCCCTTGGGCATCGACGCGCCGATCTCGCTGTATTTGCTCGGGTCGCTCAGGTATTCCACGATCTCCTTCAGGTTCTCCTCGGCTTCGTCCACACCCTCCACGTCGGAGAAGCGGATGCCGTCCGAAGACTTGACGTAGACCTTGGCGTTGCTCTTGCCCATGTTGAAGATCATGGACCCGGAGCCGCCGGTTTTGTCCATCAGACGCTTGGACAGGAACTGGCCCAGCGCCAGGAAGATGAAGATCGGCAGGATCCAGGACAGGATGAAGCTCATGAAGGGCGATGCCTGTTCGACGATCTCGCTCGTGAACTCCGCGCCGGCAGCGTGCAGGCGCTCCGTCAGGCCGGGATCGTTCATGATGCCGGTGCGGTAGATCTTGGGCGGGTCAGCCTTGTCCGTGAACAGGATCATGTTGCTGCGCACTTCGACCTTGCCGATCTCGCCGTTTTCCGTCATGGTCATGAAGGTGCCGTAATCCACCTCGCTGATCTGCTGCTTGGAGATCGCCGGTACGACGAACATGTTGAACAGCAGCATCAGGACCAGCATGACGATATAGAATATCAGTAACGGTTTTTTCGGTTGTTTGACTTCGTTCATAGTATTGCGCTCCTTTGCAACCGTATTATGGCACAGGTTTTAGCACTCGTCAAGCGAGAGTGCTAAAACGATTTACTTGCCGCTGTATCCGTGATACACTATAGGGCGGAAAGAAGGTTGGGACCATGGAACAGACTCCGAAAAAGAAAAAAGACCGCAGTATACGGCCTGCCATCCTGTTCGTCGCGATCTTTGCGCTCGTAGTGATCATTGCCGTCTCCATCCCGCTTCACCGGCACCGCCAGTTCATCCGGTTCATGTCGGATCTTTCGAGCATGACCAGCCGCGCAGGCGCGAAGGAAATGGTCGAATGCGAGCTGGACGGAGAAACGTTCCTCATCAGTTCCGATGCGGCTTACGAGGTCTACAGCAAACTGATCTGTTCGGAGATGGCAAAGCTCGTCAAACCGGACGAGGCCATCGCTGCCGACGGGTTTACGCTGAACTATGGTCTGTTAGGAGCGCACATCACGATCGCCCCGACGGAATACCAGGGAGAGCACGCCGTCTACGCGGATTATCACAGCAGGGATATGGACTATACCTATATCGCGCCGCATCTGGACTATAAAGATCTTTCTATCACCGTCAAAAACGGAAGACTGCCGTAACACAGAATGGAAGAAAAGCAGATCGACAGAACAGAACCCGCAGAATCCGGCGCGTCCTCAGGGCAAAACCCCCTTTGGACGCGCGATTTTACGATACTCACGCTGGGCAGCGTCGTCTCCATGCTCGGAGGCACGCTGGCCGGTTTTGCGATGTCCCTGCTCGTCCTGGACTATACCGGATCCACGTTCTATTTCGCGATCTACAACATCGTCTATTTCGTGCCTTACGTGATCATGCCGCTGGTGGCCGGTCCCTATCTTGACCGATTCTCGCGCAAGCGCACCATCTATACGCTCGATTTTATCACGGCCGGGATCTACGGCGTGTTTTCCCTCATCCTGTTCAAAGGCTGGCTGAATTTCGGCATCCTTGCGGCCGGCACCTTCATCGTGGGGGTCATCGGCAGCGTCTACATGGTCGCCTACGAGAGTTTCTACCCGCTGCTGATCACGCCGGGCAACTTTTCGAAGGCCTACAGCGTCGCCAGCACCCTCGAGACCCTCACGATGGTGATGGTCCCGGTCTCTGCCTTCCTCTACAACACCATCGGCATCGCGCCGCTATTCGCGATCAACGTGGTGACGTACGGGATCGCGGCTGTCTTCGAAACGCAGATCAAACAGGAGGAAAAATACATCGCGAAGCGCGCCGCGGAGAGCGCGGAGGAGGCGAAAGCCGGCCTGAAGCGCTTCGTCGACGACTTCCGCGAAGGCATGGCCTACCTGAAGTCCGAAAAGGGGCTGCTGGCCGTCGCGATCTATTTCCTGTTCTCATCCATCGCGGACGGCGGAGGGCAGACCGTGACCCTTCCCTATTTCAAAGGAGCCTTCCCCAACGGGGAATATATCTATATCGTCGTCTTCGGCTGCATGTCCGCAGCGAGGGCGCTGGGCGGCGTCTTCCACTACCGCCACCGTCTGCCGGTCGATAAGAAGTACGACATCGCGTTCTTTGTGTATATCGTGATCAACGTGCTGAGCGCCGTCTATCTGTACCTGCCCATTCCGCCCATGGCCGTCTGCTGCGCCATCGTGGGCGTGCTGGGCATGACCTCGTACAACATCCGCATCTCCGCGACGCAGCGCTACGTGCCGGACGAGAAGAAAGGCCGCTTCAACGGCGCCTTCAACACGCTGAGCATGATCGGCATGCTGACCGGCCAGGCACTGACAGGCCTGCTGTCGCTGAAGTTCGCCCTGCGGCCGATCTTTACAGCCGTCAATCTCGTCTGCCTGGCGGCCGCTCTGATCTTCATCGGCGGCAACCGCGAGGAGATCTCGAAGGTCTACAATACGCAGGATTAATAGGAAAAGATAATAAAAGCGCGGACCTCAAAAGTCCGCGCTTTTCGCATTTTCGACTGTCTTACTCGCCGCCGTAGATATCGCTCGTTCCGTCGATCAGGGGCCAGGGCGATACGCTCTGGTCGCCGATGCGTACCTCGAAGTGCAGATGCGGCCCGGTGGAATAGCCGGTCGAGCCTACGAGACCGATGATGTCCCCCTGCTCCACCACGTTGCCTTCTTCACAGTCGATCTCCGAAAGATGCATGTAGATCGTCTTCAGTCCCGCGCCGTGCTCGATGACCACGGTGTTGCCCGTCATGATCACGAAGTCCGCGAACACGACCTGCCCGCGGTTCGACGCCGGTACGGGTGTGCCTTCCGCAACCGCGATGTCGATGCCCTGGTGGCGGCTCGCCGTCGCGGACCCGTTTATGTAGCGGTACAGGCCGAACGACGATGTGATGACCCCTTCGACAGGCTGGATAAACTGCCCGTCCCAGAGTTTCTCCCAGACGATGTACCGTTCTTCCGCCAGCACGCCGATCTTCTCCGCGTAGTCCTGGTTCGCGCCGGGCACGTTCATGGTCGCGTCGATGGTCTCCTGCGGCATGTCGAAGTATTCGACCTCGAAGTTCGCCGGGACGATCACCACGTGCCCCGTAACATCCTTGCTGCCCGCGTGGACCACGATGTCCTTCGCGGAAGCCGCCTGCTTGTATCCCACGGGAACGTAAGCCTCGTAACAGTTCTCCCCCATCGGGATGAACGCGCACAGCCCCAGATCGGATTCGATCGTAGGCGCGTCGGTCTCAAAGCCCATGTCCGCGGTCACGCGTATGATGTCGCCCTGGAACGCCCGGTCGGTGCTGAACGTCACCTCCGGCTGCACATCGATCGTGAAGTTGTAGACGTAGCTGAAATCCGCCGCGTCGTACGTTTCGTCCTCATTGTAATGCAGCGAGACCGTCAGCGAATAGTTGCCGTTGCGGGAGAACTCGAAAGCTTCCCAGTCGGACAGATCGCCTTCCGCCTCGATGGGATTGACGGTATCGAACGGCCGGATGAGTTCGAACGTGCAGGCATCCGCTTCCGCGGGCACGTCCAGTTCCAGCTGTTTCTTCCCGATCGAGCCAAGATCCGCATACGCTCCGGACGGAGCGGCGGTCTCCTTCGTGACAGGGATGCGGTCCGCGAGCCACGCAGGGCTTCGAAGCAGGCGGGTATGCCAGCTGCCGGTCGACGGCTGCACTTCCTCGCTCTCCAGCGAGACCACGGGCACGTCGAACGTGCGCGCCGGCAGCAGCACGTACCAGATGGCCGCGCCGCCCACCAGAAGGATCAGGAGCATGATGACGATGCTGAACGCTCTGACTTTCTTCATGGCTTTCGGGATCCCCTAAAATCCGAGGTACTTGCGGATGAGCGTGCACTGCATCTCGACCGCCTTCGGCAGAACTGTCTCAGGCGCGTTGAATCTGCAGTTGTGATGCTCGTAATCCGTGCCCTTATCGTGGTCGGCGATGCCCATGAAGAAGAACACGCCGGGCACGACCTTCAGAAATTCGGCGAAGTCCTCGCCTATCATCGTGGCGACGGAATCGTCCACGCGGTCCGGTCCGAGCACTTCTTCTGAGGCCTCGATGACCATCTTCGTCAGTTCGGGGTCGTTGTCGAGCAGGGAGTTGCCGCATTTGTATTCCAGATCGTACGTGCAGCGGTACGTTTTGCACACGCCGTCGATCATCTCGCGGATGCGCTCGCGCACGGCCGCGTCGTCGTTGTGCAGGCAGCGGATGGACCCTTCCATCAGGCAGTCGTCCGGCACGACGATGTTGAACTCGCCGGCCTGCAGCTTGCCGACCGTAACGGTCGTCGGCTTCTTGGCGTCCATCTCCAGCGTGTGGAACGTCTGGAACGCCTGCAGTACATGCATGGCGCAGTCGATCGGGTTGATGCAGCTGTGCGGGGAACCGCCGTGGCCGCCCTTGCCGTGGATCGTCAGCTTGAAGTACCAGCTGGACGCCATGAGCGCGCCGGGCACGATGCCGATCCAGCCTTCTTTCGTATAGCTCCACACATGCATGCCCATGATGGCGTCGGGACGCGGATCATCCAGCGCGCCGGCGTCGATCATGTCCTGGGCACCGGCGTCTTCCTCGTTCGTCTGGAACAGGAACACGAGCGTGCCGGGGATCTCGTCCCTGTGATTTGCCATGAGGCGCGCGGTCGTGAGAAGGCAGGCCATGTGGTTATCGTGGCCGCAGGCGTGCATGACGCCCGGATTTTCGGAAGCGAACGGAAGACCCGTCTCTTCCTGCACGGGCAGCGCGTCGATGTCGGAGCGCAGGCAAAGGGTCTTGCCGGGCTTTCCGCCCTTCAGCACGCCGATGACGCCCGTAGGCAGGCATCTGCGCACGTCCATGCCGAGCGACTTCAGTTCGTCTTCGATCTTCTGCGCGGTCCGGAACTCCTGCGTGCCGATCTCGGGATGCGCGTGGAAATCGCGGCGCAGCGCGATCAGATTCGGAGTGAGTTCTGCGATTTCTCTTTTCAGGTCCATTCTGTTTCCTCCTATGGAAAAAATGTGACCCGCCGGCGGGCGGGTCACACCAAAACAGGCTTATTTGCGGGATGCGTCGACCAGCGCTCTGTAGATCTTCTGGTGATCGTCGAACTGCGGCATCCATTCGGGGTGCCACTGGACGCCCAGAACGAATCTGTCGCCGGGCAGCTCGATGACTTCAGGCATGTCGTAAGGCAGTCCCTTGTCCTTGTCGTGGCAGCAGCCGGTGATCACGAGGCCTTCGCCCACATAGTCGGGCAGGACGTTCTGATGATGATAGGAATTCGTGTACAGCGTCGGCTTGCCGACGATCTCGCGGATCTTGGATCCTTCCTCGAAGAAGACCTGGTGGGACAGGTCGTACAGGGGCACGTTCGCGCCGGTGCTGTGCCAGAAGCCGTGGCGCTTGTTGTCCTGCTCGAGCTTGCCGCCGTAAGCGACGTTCAGCATCTGCATGCCGCGGCATACGCCGAGGACCGGCAGATCGGTCTCGTCCAGGACGTAGCGCAGCAGAGCGATCTCCTGCGTATCGCGCACGATGTTGATCGCGTTGGATTCCTTGATGATATCGTCGCCGTACAGCCAGGGGCCCACGTCGTCGCCGCCGGTGACGAGCAGGCCGTCCAGCGTATCGACGAACGCCTTGATGTTTTCGGGATCCAGATAGAAAGGCATCAGAACGGGCAGGCCGCCTGCCTTCTCCACGGAATTTGCGTATTCGTCCGCGCCGGTGGTCCAGGGGGAACGGCTGAATCCGACGTTGTCGAACTCGGAACCGGTCACTGACATGAAGTGATTCATGGTCACGCCGATGATGGGTTTCTTCATTTTTTCCTCCTTATGCAAATGCTCTTGCCGCAATAGATCCGGTTCTTGTTTTTACAACGTAACTATACCATATTTTACAGTTATTTTGCACTTATATTTCTGTTGTAAGAAAACTGTCCCAAGCACTGCGTTTTGTGATATTATCTAGCCATGAAGACGATACAGGAACGGATGCGCCTTTTCCACAACAATGCGGGACCCCTGCACAAGGAAGTGGATGAGCGCATCTCAAAATTCGATAAGAAGAAAGCCAAGCGCGTCGCCGTCGCGGCAGGCCTGGCAGCCGCCGTCCTGGTCGGAAGCCTGTTCTCCGGGCCCGACGACATCACCGGCAGCAATGCGCAGGAGATGCTGAATCCCACGCCGATCGTGATGGACATCGGTTCCGTCGACGCGGACGTACAGGATGAAGAACCCGCTCCCGAAGAAGCGAAGAAGAGCGGCATCAAGGCGAGACTCCGCGCGGCGATCCTGTCCATGCCGAAGTGGGTGCGCGTCGCTGTCTGCGTTCCTCTGTGGGGGCTCGGGTATGCTCTGCTTCTATTGGGGAGCTTTCTTAAGGTCGCCCTGACGCCTTTCGCGGGGATCCTGTTGTCAGGGCTCATCGGCATAGCGGTCATGATCGGCCTGTTCGGGGTCACGGCAAAGCTGCTGTTCCCGGATATGCCTTGGAGAAAGATCTTCAGCAAGACGAACCTGATCATCCTGATCGTGACCGGCATCGCCCTCACGGCAGCTGACATCATCGTGCCTCATTATTACAGCGGGTATCCTTACGTGGCGGCAGCGGTCAAATTCACCGCCGCGCTGGTCGTGATCAATATCCTGCTGGCCAGGCTGAAAAAGCTCGCTGAGAAATTCGCATAACCCCTTATGATCTATCTACTGTTCGCGGTCCTCTGCGGCTCGTCCATCAACCTGGGCTTTGCGCTGGCAGGAAAGAAAAACCTCGACAATCTCAATACGACGCTCCTGAACTACATCGCCGCCTGCGGGATCTCCGCAGTCGGCTTTCTCATGAAGATGCAGGGCGGACAGGAAAGGGCCTTCACCGGGCATATCACCGTGCCTTTGGCGCTGTTTGCCGGGGTCATCTATCTCGTGTGCCTGCTGTTCGTCCAGAAGGCCATCGCGCAGACCGGACCGAGCGCCACGACGATGTTCAACCGCCTGTCCATGGTCTTTCCGGTGCTCGTCTCCATCTTCGTGTTCCACGAGCACGCGGGGATCGTCCGCTGGCTGGGCATCGCGCTGGCCATCGCCAGCCTCATCATTTTCAACTGGGAAGGCGGCGTGAGATTCCAGGGCGTGCTGATGCAGCTGTGGATCTCCGGGGGCTTCGCGGAGCTGTGCAACAGCCTGTTCGCAAGGCTGTGCCCGCAGGAGGACAAACCGTTCTACATGACCCTGGTCTTCGGTACGGCGGGCCTGCTCACCGCGGCACTGCTGCTCCGCAGAAAGGGCCCGAAGATCAGCGGCAGGGAAGTGCTGCTGGGGCTCGTCATCGGCTGCGTGAACCTCGGAAGCGCCAGTTTTACTGTGAGCGCGCTGCAGCGCCTGCCCAACAGCATCGTCTACCCGACGATCACCGTCAGCATCATCCTGCTGACGACCGTCATCGGCGTGCTGTTCTTCGGCGATAAACTCGAAAGGAAACACAAGATCGCGATGGCGGCGGCCATCGCCGCGGTCATCATCCTCAACCTGTGATATGCTGAACCTCTTCACCGCCCGGGCCGACACCGACCTGCTGGACCTTTGTCTGGACGGCATCGGCAGGGATCTGGAAAACATCCATAACGGTACTTCTGCCGCGCGGCACATCGTATTGATCGTGCCGGCCCAGTTTACGCTGGAAGCAGAAGAAGCTGCCTTCCGCAAGTTCGATGCGAAGGGCTTTTTTGATTTTCATATCATGTCCGGCGCCAGGCTGAACCTGCAGATCCTGAAAGAATGCGGCGCCCCGGGCACGGCGGCCGTCAACACGCTCGGCCGCACCATGCTGCTGCGCAGGATCGCAGGGCAGCATAAAGAAGAGATGCAGGCATTCGGCAGCGTGTGCGATTCGTCCGAATTCCTGAAGATGGCCGGCGATTTCCTCGTCCAGATGAAGCAGAACCAGGTGCAGACGGCGGATCTTCCGCAGATTCGGGCTGCTGCGCCGGAGGAGTCTCTTCTGGCGAAGAAGCTGGCCGACATGCAGCTGCTGGCGGAAGGCTACGACGAAGCCATGGCCGGCAAATTCAACGATTCCGAAGATATGCTGCGCTTCGTCGCGGGGCAGATGGAGGACAGCCGCTTCGTGAAGGACGGCATCTTCTGGTACTACGGCTTCTATTCGTTCACGCGGCGCGAGCTCGACTTCATGCGCGCATTGCTGAAGAACAGCCGCGGCCTGAACGTGACGCTCACGATGGGCAGCAGCGCCGACCCCGACGCATCCCTGTTCGCGGCGCCCGGCAGAGCGGCCTCCGCCCTGCTGCAGATCGCCCGAGAAGAAGGCGAAGAGGCGAAGATTCTATCCGCCCGCGGCGCGTTCCCGAGAAGTCTGCCGTCCGAATTCAAACATCTGGAAAAGAATCTGTACAGCCTGCCGCCGGAACGCTTCGGCGGGGACCCGGAGCACATCCGTCTCGTCCGCTGTTCCAACCCGTTCACCCAAGCCGAGACGATCGCTTCCGATATCCTGACGCTCGTGCGCGACAAAGGTCTACAGTACGATGAGATCTCCATCCTGACCGAAGACATGGCCGGACAGGGATCCGCCCTGCGCAGGGTCTGCCGGCAGATGGGCATTCCCCTCTTTGCGGATGAAAAGCGCGCCGTCGGACACAGCCCGGCGATCCGGACCGCCGCCGCCCTGCTGGATTTTGCCGCAGGCAGCCGCCGCGCGTCCGACATGACCGCCTGCTTAAAGCCAGGCCTGCTGACCGTCCCCGCCGCGGAAGATGCCGCGGATCTCGAGATGTTCGAGAATTACTGCAGGCAGTATCATATCCGCGGAGACGCCTTTTTCAGGCCGCTGCGCTACGGCGTCAATACGTACGGCGAAGAAGGCATGGCCAAACTGGAAGCCATCCGCAGCCAGCTGGCGGATCTGCTGTCGCCCTTCCTCGGCGCGATGGAAGAAGCGAAGACCGTCCGCGAGAAGAGCGAAGTGCTTTATCGGTTCCTCGCCGATCGTTTGCACATGCCCGAAAAGCTGCAGGCGAGCGCTCTGTCGCTCGCGGAGGCGCAGATGCTGGACGCCGCCGAAGAACAGCAGCAGATCTGGGGCGTGTTCTGCGGCCTGCTCGACCAGTGCGTCGAACTGCTCGGAGAAGATGAGATGACCACGGAGGAATACGCGCAGCTCCTGACGGATTCGTTTAACGATATCAAAGTCGGTCTGCTGCCGCAGGCGCAGGGACGCGTCCTGCTGGGAACGCTCAGCCGCTCCCTGACCGGCCGCTGCAAAGCGCTGTTCCTGGCGGGGGTCAACGAAGGGATCCTTCCGAAACAGGGCTCCGCCGAAGCCATCCTCAGCCAGAGAGAACTCGAAGAACTGAAGGGGAAAGGCTTTACGCTGGCCAAGACGGACGCCGTCCTGCAGGAGGAAAACGACCTGAGCGTCTACAGCGCCTTTACGCTCCCCGCGGAGCAGCTCACCGCGTGCTGGTGCGTCTCCGACGCCGAAGGCAAGGAACTGAAGCCCTCGCCGCTGGTGCGCCAGCTGCGGGCTATGTTCCCGGATCTGCCCGAGGAAGAGGACGTCGAGA
>JAFZRG010000256.1 GCA_017619985.1 Bacillota bacterium
ACGATCACCGGCACGTCAGACGTCCGGCGGAGCCGGCGCAGCACTTCCAGCCCGTTCAGGGCCGGCAGCATAATGTCAAGGAGAACGAGGTCATAGACCCCGCTCTCCGCCATTTCCAGTCCTTTCCGTCCATCTTCCGCCTTATCCGTCTCGTAGCCCTCGTGGGCCAGCTCCAGTTCGATAAAGCGGGCGATCTTTGCTTCGTCTTCGATGATCAGGATCTTTTCTGCCATAAATACCTAGCCTTTGTATTCTCCGTCGTCCACGCCGGTGCCGCTGTTTTCGCGGTTCTCATCGCGCTTGCCGCTGAATTCGTCGTGGACCTTCTGTCCGGTCTCATAGACCTTCTGCGAGGCCTTGTCGAACGTCTCGTTGATGTTGATCCTGCCGAAGTCTCTTCCTTCGAAGTGGAAGCGGCAGCCGAAGATCATCAGCACCAGGGCGAGTCCGATGACGCCCCAGAACCAGCAGATCAGAAGGATCAGCATGACCCACATGGGCAGGTGCAGGATCTGATTGCCATTGCGGCCCAGGACCGTCATGTAGTTCTGCGTGAGCGCAGCCTTGGCCTTCGCGAAGAAGCCCTTCGTAGCGTCCGCAGCCTGACGTCTGTAGTGGCGGGCATCGTCTCCGAAGTTGCCTCTGCCGTAATTGCCCTTGTCTTCCTTCTTATATTCGTCCGGGCGGATGTGCTCGGCGTCTTCTGCGCGGATCACTTCGGGCTCGACGTATGTGCCGCTCTTAGGCGCATCGTTCGCCTCAGCGGATGCGTAGCCCGCGGAAGACTTGCCGGCTTTGCCTTCGTCTTCGAGCTGGATGATCGCATCCAGCACGCTCCAGTTGTTGTTTTCAAGCGCAGCCTTGGCGTCCGCGTAGCTGCAGCCGGTCTTGTCCACTAACTGTACGACTTTGTCCAGATCATTCATTTCTCTCGGTTCCATTTTGTTTCCTCCTGTGTTTATGGTGAATACCTCTTTTGATGGTCCCATCATAACCCTTCAAAATGAAAAGGCCATAGGAGAAAAATTAGAAAACGATTAGAATTCGGCGGTTTCTTTTTTATTTATGCCCGGCAGATCGAATCCCGTGCAGATCGCTCCGGCCGGGCAGACCGCCTTGCATCTGCCGCAGCGGATGCATTCGGGGGAGTTCTCCAGTTCCCGCGTGACCCGCACAGCCATCGGGCAGACTTCCTCGCACTTGCCGCAGCCGATGCAGGATGAGGCGTCCAGCTCCATGCGGTAGAGCGCAAAGCGGCTGAACAGGCTGTAGAAGGCGCCCAGGGGGCACAGGTAGCGGCAGAAGAACCGCGGGATGAGGACGGCGCCGATGATGACCGCCGCCAGCACCAGCGCTTTCCAGGTGAACAGCGCGCCTGCCATGGCGCGGAGCTGTGCGTTCGCGATCAGCAGGGGCAGTCCGCCTTCCAGCGTACCGGCCGGGCAGATATACTTACAGAAGTAGGGAGACGCCGCGGACCCTTTGGCCGCCGATACCGCCGCGGGCAGGATGAGCACGCAGGCCAGCAGCACGTATTTGATCTTGCGCGCAGGCCTGTCGATGTATTCCGGGACTTTGCGCCTGCGGACCGGGATGCGGGCCAGCAGATCCTGCAGCAGTCCGAACGGACAGGCGAAGCCGCACAGCAGCCGGCCGAAGGCCAGGCCGAACAGCATCAGCACACCTAGAATATAGAAGGAAATGCTGCGGCCCCTGCCCCCTGCCACCGCCTGCAGCGACCCGATGGGGCACGCGCCGAGCGCGCCGGGGCAGGAATAGCAGTTCAGGACCGGCACGCAGACGCCTTTCGTCGCGCCTGTGAAGATCTTCCCTTTCACGAAGCCTGCCGCATAGCCGTTCAGCAGCGCGGCAAAACAGGCCTGGATGCCCAGGCGCTTCGCCTCTGCTTTTCTCTGCGCGGCTTCCGCCGGGGTTTTCTTCCGGTTTGCCATGGTCAGCCGATGCCTATGCACTCGAGACAGATCCGCATGGCTTTTGCCAGCACGTCGGAAAACTCGCCGCGGAATATCCCTGCGGCGAGAAATGCGATGCCGGCCGCCAGCACGGCGATCCTGAGTTGCGTTCTGCGTTTTGCTTCCATAAAGATATGCGTCAAAGATATGCGCTCCGCCGCGCCTACAGGGTACCCTTCCCGAGGGACTTCAAGCCGGCGTTGATGCATTCCGTATACGCTGCCGCCAGATCCGTCGGGGATCCGATGAGGGAATCGCAGAGCTGGCAGCCGACGCTGTCCACGAAAAGGGTCGTCGGGACGTACTGCATCTGCTCGATGAGGGTGGTGAAATCCCCGTTCGCGCTGATCATGGTCGTTCCTTCAAAGCCGGCTTCCTCCAGGACGCGCGAGCATTCGTCCCTGTGCTGCGTGCCGTCCACGCAATAGGTGATCAGCTGTACGTTGTCCGGCAGGGTCTTCGCGAAGGCCGCGAGCTCGTCCATCTCCTCTAGGCAGGGCGGACACCAGGTCGCCCAGCAGTTGATGACGGTCACGTCTTTACCGGCGAACAGTTCCTCCCCCGTCGATGCGCTGCCGTCCAGCAGGGACGCGTCGAAGAAGCGGATGTCGGGGAAATCGTACCCGTTCTCCGCCTGCCCGGAGGGTTCTTCCCCGGGATCAGCCGGCACTGCCGTCTGTCCGGCGTCGCTGCTGCAGCCCGCCAGCACAAAGACCAGACACAGCACGAGCAGCCAGATTGCACTTCTTTTACTCATACTTCCTCTCATTTTACAAAATCTGCTGATCCCAGTCCTCCGGCACGCCCTGATTCTTCAGGTACTTGCTGCGGCCGATCTTCTGGGTCATGCGGCGCACCCAGTGCAGCGCATAGCGCGCCTTGGCGTCGCTGAACTCGCTCAGGAAAGCCTTCGCCAGCTGCGGATCTTCGGCCTTCATCTCTTCGTATCTCGCGCGGGCCTCTGCGACCTCCGCCTGCCAGCCCTCTTCGACCGCCCTGACCCCGGGCGCCAGCACCGCGTGCGCATAGTTATAGTCCAGCTCCGTGAGCCAGATCAGGTTCTCCACCTGCCAGAAAGCGGTGTCCGGGCTGTAGACGAATTCCTTCAGGGGCGGCGCGAAATGGGTCGCGTCGGCTTCCTCGCGGCTCATCCAGGCGTAGCTCTCCGGCACCTTCAGTGACCCTAAGAACACCGGCACGTACGGGTTCGTGCAGGGCTTTCTCCACGCGCGGTAAACGCAGGTCGCCGCCGGGTCGTCCGCGAAGTCGATGACCGTGCTCTCGACGGTCGTGCCGCAGCAGATCGTGCGGGGATCGTCGAGGGTCATGTGAGGATCGCGGGGATAGAAGACCGCGTCCGGGGACTGGTCCTGCAGCAGGGCACCCCCCTCATTCCTGACGTCCCCGAGGAAATCTTCTCTTCCCTCGTAGTGGGTGCGCATCAGGGCTTTGCAGTCCTCGATCGTATATTTACGATGGGCCTTAAACGAAAACGGCCTCGTACTGCCCTTCGCGGTGCATTCCGCCCACTCCTTCTCGAAACCCAAAATGGGCCAGGCGTTGCGGGCCCGTTTGACGTTGTAATCCCTGTCTTCGCCCTTCTGATAGACCTCCGCGAAATCGAAATCGCTGTAGTCGCCGGGCTTTTTAGGCTTGTACCAGCCGTTTTCGATCGCGAAGTCCACGAGGTCGGGCGTGTAATAGAAATTCTCCCTGTCGGACGGCTCGAGCGCGTGGATGGTGTAATGGTTGGGCATGAAGTACACCGCGTCGTCCGGGATGCGCTTGGCGGCGAGACGCTTTCCGCGGGTCAGCTGCACCGACCAGCACTCGTCCTTGTCCGCGATCTGATACGTGCGGCTCGAGAAATAGCCGTACTTCTCCACCAGTTCGATGATGATGTCCAGCCCGTCGCGCGCGGACTTTGCCCGCTCGCCGAGCAGCCTGCGCACGCCGTAGCCGATGCCCATCGTATCCAGATAGGCATCCTGGCTTCCGTTTTCGTCCTCCGGCGCCTTGCCCGGATTGCACGAATTCGTGACGATCGCCACGCCGTACTCATTGAAGAAGCTGTCGCCGAACGAGATCCCGCCGGGCCGTCTCACTTCGCTCCAGATAAAGGCCGCGGTCTCTTTCACCTGCGGGATCTTCACGTCCGGCCGGTCGCCGAATGTAACGAATTCGCCCTCCTCGTGGCGCATCCGGGGCACGCTGTGGACCTGCACGAGGCTCCTGTCGTCGTCCTCGTTATGCCCAACGAGCACCCGGCCCGTCGCGCTGGCCGCCTTGCCGATCACGACTGTGCTGCATCCGCCTTCGTATCTCATCGTTGTCCTGCCTTTCTGTTTTGTCTTGCCCAAGCTGCCTTTATTCCATCGCGTCGAGGATGTTGCTGACGAAGACGGAGGCCTCTGCGCGGGTCACGAGGGCGCCCGGATCGTACTTGCCGTCTCCCTTGCCGCCGACGATATCGGCCTTGGCCAGGGTCAGGATATCCTCTTCGTAGGGATTTCCGCTCACGTCGTTGAATTCCGCGGTCTTCTTTTCGGTATAGTAGCGGACTTCCAGCGTATGCGCGAAGTAGTAGGCCATCTGGTCGCGGCTGACGTTCTGCGTCTCCATGCCATCGAATCGGTCATCGATGATGCCCTCGGCTTTGCAGTAATCCTCGAACACCTGATACCAGGCTTCGCCGGCCTTCTTGTTGGCCTGGAAGTCGTAGTTGTCGCCGGTCTGCTTGCTGTGCAGGTTGGCCGCCATGACCATGATCTGCCCGTGGTTCAGCTGGCCGTTCGGCGAGTACATATCCCTGCTGGTGCCGCCGACGATGCCGTTGTCGTACGCGTTCTGCAGGAACTTCTCGTACCAGGCCCCGGCATTCACATCCTTAAAGATATACGAAACTCTGTCGGTGACCCCGGGAATATCCAAAACTGCCGCGACACTGGGAAGCCTGACGCCCTCCAGCGCCTTCACGAAGGTCTTGGTGTTTTCATATTTACCGGTCCCAAGGAAGCCGCTGCCGACCGCCCAGAGATTGCCGTCCTTCTTCAGGACGTACAGGGAGCTGTCCACTAAAGTTGCTGACGCGACGTTATCCAACACTTTCACCGGCTTATCCTGTTCGGTCGTCGAACCGGTGCCCAGCTGCCCGGAACCGTTGTAGCCCCAGGTCCAGAGCGTGCCGTCCGTCTTGACGACCGCACAGCTGGAGGAGTTGACGCTGACGGAAGCTCCGCCATCCATCACCTTGACCGGCGTCTCATGATACGTCGCGACGTACGATCCGCCCTTGACGCCGGCCTTGACCAGACCGATATGCCAGACGGACGCATCCGTTTTGATCGCCAGGATGCCCATCTGGTTGATGCTGAAGGATTCCACGCCTGTCATGAGTTTGACGGGGGTCTCAGTATACTCCACGTTCTGCTTGTAGGCCAGTTTCCCCCAGACCCACAGGCTGCCGTCTTTTTTCAGCACGCCGGAGATCTCGGAAGCCGCCTGGATCGCCGCCACGTTGTCCATGAACTTGACCGGCGTCGATTTCCCGTTGCCGCAGGTCCAGAGCGTCCCGTCGACGGACAGGATCAAGGTCACGCCGTAGCCGCAGCTGACCGCCTGCACGCCGTCCATCACCTTGATCGGAGTTGTGACCGCATCCTGGCTGGTAGTGCCGTTCCCGAGCTGTCCGCTGTAGTTTCTGCCCCACATCCAGAGCGAGCCGTCTTTCTTAACGGCGCCGCTGTGATTCGTTCCTACGCTGACGGATATGACTCCGTCCAGGAGCTTCTGCGGCGTTCCGGCGTCCGCGAAGGTGTCGTTGCCCCAGACCCACAGAGAGCCGTCGGTCTTGATGGCTGCAGTGCCGTACAGACCGGAAAACGTGTTCTGATAGTGCTCCTTTCCCATTTCCGAGCCTGCAAACGCAGGGCTCGCCATAGAGAATACCATTATGACTGCCAATAGCAGTGTCAAACCTTTTTTCATCGTTGCCTCCTGTCGTTCCTATTTATATATATATTATGCTCCATTTTCGGCCTTTTCCGCAACTGAAAACGGAGCCCCGGTCGGAGCTCCGCATGTCATGATTTCCTTTAAATATATTCTCTTTCCACATATTCGCTCGTGAACAGCTTCAGCAGCGCGCCGTAGTCTAAGGAGAAGTCGACGGTGTCGCCGAGCTTATAGTTTTCCTTCGTGACGTCCATGATCAGGTGGTCGGATGACCCGCCCAGGATGTCCGCCCGGGTATTCAGCGGGGTCAGGCCGTCCACGTTCAGATCCTGCTTGCCGACCGCGAAGATGGCCCGGTCGATCCAGCCGCGGTCCTCGTAGACCGGCACCTGGCCGAACGCGTCCACGCCGACTTCGCCGATGGGCAGGGACGGCTTGTGCTTGAGTTCGATGATCTGCGCGCGGAGGGTCACGGCGTCGTTATACGTACCCGGGATGCGCTGGCTGTAAGCGGTCTCGTTGCCCAGGATGAACGATTCGCCGAGGCGCACGTTGTTGATCTTCGCGGGCAGCTCGCCCTTCGGAATGAGGTAGATCGAAGAGCTGTTGCCGCCGGAGACGATGTTCAGGCGGATGGAAAACTTCTTCTCGATCTTTTCCGCGATAGCGCACAGGCCGCCGAGATTTTCGGGCTTGGGGATGATCGCGCCGTAACACGACAGGTTGACGCCGATCCCCTCGAGCACGACGTGCTCCATCTTGAGGATCTCGCCGCACACCTCGAAGATCGCTTCCTCGTCCTGATAGAACATGCCTTCGCGCAGGTCGCCCATGTCGATCATGAGGATGACCTTGTGCTTCTTGTTCTGGCGGGCCGCCTCCGCGTCGAGCAGCCGTATGGTCTCGATCTCGGAGTTCTGGGAGATGTCCGCGTAGCGCACGACATCCTCGATCTCGCACATCTGCGGCAGGCGCAGCAGCACGGTCTCCTTGCCGGCCATGTGGGCCTTGTCGACGTAGCTCGCGAGATTCTTTACGCGCGAATCCGCCAGGTACGATACGTAGTCGTTCTTGAGGATCTCGCCGACGATGTGCTCGTCCGCGCAGAAGCTCTTCGTGACGATCATCAGGGAACAGCCGCCCTGCTTCGCGAGGGACACGACGGTGTCCAGATTTTTGTTGATCTTGTTCAGATCGATCCTGAGCTGGGGATACATTTGCTTTCCTTTCCGGGCGTGACCCTAATAGTTCGTGTTGCGGTACGGGCAGTGGATGCGGCTGCAGGTCTTGCACTGGTGATTGCAGCCGGGGATGGTCTGTTTTTCTTCCATCGCCCGTTCGCAATCCTCGGCGAAGGCCTTCGACTGCTCCAGGTCGATGGAAGCCCGGCGCATGCTGCGGTCGCTGGCCAGAGCCTCGCGCTTGATGGCTTCGTACTCCTCCTTGGACACGTTGCCCAGCACGGGTTCAGGATTGCGGTATTCGCTCATATCGTAGCCCATGTCCTCCATGGCCTTGATATGCTCTTCGTGCTCTTTTTCCTTCTTCAGCCGCTCCGCCTGCAGCGCCTGCAGCTCCTTGACCGCGGAGAACTGCTCCGCTTTCACGTCCGCGAAGCGCTTCTCGGGGAACTTGATGCCCAGCGACTGCTCGAGCAGCTTGATGGCGCCTTCCCGGTGTGTCTTGGACAGCACGCCCAGCGACGCCATGATGTAGTCGTTGTCCACGAGGAAGTCCACGCCCTCGCCGGGGTAGAGCTTCATGCCGGTCTCGTTGTCCTTCAGGATGTTCTGCATCAGTTCGATGCGGTGCGGCAGGCGCGTCAGAGCGCCGCCGGTGCCGACGATGTGGCGCACCTGCGTCAGGTCCTTGCCTTCCGCGAGGGTCACGCGGCCGGACGGCCCGTAGACATAGCGGATCTGACCCGCGTGGCGTTCGACCGCCTTCAGCACGGCTTCCTTCGTCAGGCGTTCGACCAGTTTAAACTCGTCTTCGTTCTTCGGGATGGCCTTGTAGGTCTCGAGCGTCTTGTCCGGGTCCACGCCCATGGCGAGCATCTCCTCGCGGAACTTCTCCTCGCCGATGGATTCGATGACCTTGTAACGGTTCACGTACACGCCGAGGTCGCCCTCGACCGTGCGCTTGGCCTTGGGTTCGGGGGCCGTCAGGATGCGGGCTACCATGTCGGAATCCTCGGTGACCGAGTGCAGGTCCGTCGTCGCACCGCCGACGTCGAGCACGATGCAGTCGCCGATGCAGTCGTACAGCAGCTTCGTGCACTCCATGACCGCACCGGGAGTCGGGATGATGGGGCCGTTCACCATGTCACGCACGTGCTCCATGCCCGGCGCGCGGGTGATGTGGTCCTCGAAGGCATCCTGGATGACCTTGCGGCAGGGTTCGACGTTCAGTTCGTCGATCTTCGGGTATACGTTTTCGATATTGTAAAGAGGCATGCCGCTCTCTTCGTCGAAGATGAGCTTCATTTCCTCCTGGTTTTCGATGTTGCCTGCGTAGACCACGGGCACCTTCAGGCCCATGGAGCGCAGCATTTCCGCGTTGTAGATGGCGGTGTCGCGTTCGCCGTAATCCACGCCGCCCGCCAGAAGGATCAGGTTCGGCTGGATCTCCTTGATCTTCGCAAGGTCGCTGCGGCGCAGCCTTCCCGCGGTCACGTAATGGATGATGCCGCCCGCGCCGAGCGCCGCTTCCTTCGCGGCTTTCGCGGTCATGTTATAGACCAGGCCGTGGACGGTCATCTTCAGGCCGCCGGCCGCGGAAGACGTGGCCAGCATCTCGTCGTATTCGAGGGAGTCGATGCCCGCCTTCTTCTTCAGGTCTTCGACCGCGCCGGACAGGCCGATGCGGACGTCCCCGTCCAGCACGGAAGTGGGCGCCTGACCCTGGGCAAAGAATACGGGGTGCTCGCTGTCCAGGTCCTTGAACGCGTTTACGACTGTTGTGGTGGAGCCGATCTCGGCTACCAGTACGTCTACTTTCATGGTTTTTCCTCTGTTAAGAAACAGGGGACGGGCA
>JAFZRG010000257.1 GCA_017619985.1 Bacillota bacterium
CGACGCGGCAAAGGCCGCCGCGTCCTCGAGGCCGAAGCCGGCGTCAATGAGCAGGGCCTCCCGGCTGCCGCGCAGCAGGGTCATGCACACGCCGAGCGCGTCCTCGATATGAAAAACGTCGGGCAGGACCTCCCGGCAGAGAAAGCTCATGGTGTTTCCCTCATCGAAAAAGGGAGCGCTGCAAAATGCGTCTGTCATTGCGCGGCCAGTGCGCACACTGGCCGCGGCAATCCGTTAACCCTCGTTAAGGATACGGACTCCCACACCAGTAACGTCGGTCACTGGTTCGGAATGACAGGGTCTCGCATTTCGCAACGCGTCCTTCCAGGTACTTTTTTACTTGAACAGCAGCGGCAGGAAGTCGTGCAGGCATCTGCGCCACACGCCCCAGTCGTGCCCGCCGGGGAAGGTCTTGCGGATCATGGAGACCTGCTTGTCCGCAAGGAAGACGTCGTCCTTCGCGAAGCTGTCGAAGAACTTATCCTCCGTGCCCATCGCGCGGTAGAAGACGCGGAAGCTCTCACGGAAGCGTTCGGGATCGTCCAGCATGGCCAGGCGATCGCTCGGCTCCTCGCCCCAGGGCGCGCGCAGGAAGCCGCTGAAGAGGCCGGCGTAGCCGAAGAGCTCCGGATGCGCGAAGGTGACGAGGCTGGTCTGGTAGCTGCCCATGCTCAGTCCCGCCATCGCGCGGCTCCACTTGTCCGTCTTCACCGGGTACTTTGCCTCGATGAAGGGGATCAGGTCGGCCACGAGCAGCTCCGTAAACAGGGCGCGCTGGATCAGCTCTTTCTCATCCACGCCCTCGACACGGACCATGCCGTTGCCCATGACGATGATGCACTCCTCCATGCGGCCCTCGTACAGCAGGCGATCGGCGATCCGGCCGGCGTGGCCCTGATAGATCCAGCCGGTCTCGTTCTCACCGTAGCCGTGCTGCAGATACAGCACCGGGTACTGCTTCCGCCAGTCAAAGGCGGACGGCAGGTACACGAGGCAGATCTCGTGCTTGCCGGTGACGGAGGAGGGGAAATACTGTCTCGTGACGCTCCCGTGCGGGATGTCGTCTAGTCTGTCCCAGTCCTCGCCCGGGACCGGAACGTCGAAGAAGTTCATCGGCCGGCAGCAGCCGTAGCCGATCGGGAAGGCGTGGCTGAGCACGTCCGCCCCGTCGATCTTCAGGAAAAAGTAAAGGAAGCCCGTGCCCATGTCGAGCGTGCCTTCCCACATTTCCCCGGAGGCGCGCTCCAGCGGGAATTCCGTGCCGAAGCGGTCGAGCAAGACGCGGGAAGCGTTCGGCGCCTTGACGCGCACGAAGACCTTCCCGTCCGGCAGGAGCTCATAGCCCGTGTCGCCGTCCCGGTCCGGCTCCCCGAAATAGGGGTCGAAGGACAGCGCGGTATCGAGCGGCCATTGTCTTTTCATCTGCTTCACCTCAATCGGAGCAGGATCATTCCTTGACGCTGCCGAGCGCGATGCCGGTAACGAAGTATTTCTGCAGGAAGGGGTAGACGATGATGATCGGGACCGCGGCAATGACCGTGATCGCGCAGCGGATCGTGATCGGCGTGGTCAGGCCGAGCGTCGAGATCGCCTCCGCGGTCGTCTTGGCGGCGTTGGCGCTCTGCTGCGTGGTCGCGAGCTTCATCTTCAGGATGTACTGCAGGGAGTACAGATCCTTTTTCTGGCCGTTGTACAGATAGGTGTCGAACCAGCTGTTCCAGCTGCCGACGGCGACGAACAGGGCCACCGTGGCAAGCACCGGCTTGCACAGGGGGAAGATGATCTGCCAGAAGATGCGGAAGTCCCCCGCGCCGTCGATCCTGGCCGATTCGATCAGCGCGTCCGGCAGGTTGGAGATATAGGTCCGGATGACGATCATGTTGAAGCAGGAGAACATCGAGGGGATGATGTAGACCAGATAGGTGTTGCGCAGGTTCAGCGTTTTGGAGATCAGCAGGTAGTTCGGGATCAGGCCGGCGTTTACATACATGGTCAGGACCATGATGACCGTGAAGAGCTTGCGGAACACGAACTCCTTGCGGGAGAGCGCGTAGGCCAGCATGCTCGTCCAGAAGAGGTTCAGGAGTGTGATGAGCACGGTCTTTGAGGCGGAGATCCAGGCGGCCATGAAAACGGACTTGTCCGACAGGATGCTCTTGTAGCTCTCCAGGCTGAACTTCCTCGGCCAAAGGCCGATGTTGCCGCGCAGGGCGTCGATGCCGTCGTTGAAGGAATAGGCGACGGTGTTGATGACCGGGTAGAGGGTAATGAACATCAGCAGGATCAGGAAGATCGTATTGACCAGCGGGAACAGCCAGTCCTGCTTGATTCTTCTTTCTTTGATCGGATTCATCTTCTTCCCCTCCTCAGATCAGCGTGCTCTCGTCGAGCTTCTTGGCGATCGTGTTGGCGCCGAAGAGCAGGATGATGGCGACGATGCTCTTGAACATGCCGGCGGCCGTGGCCACGCCGTACTGCTGCTTCGAGATGCCGTATTTCAGCACGAAGATGTCGATGGTCTGCGCCCAGTCGATGGTAAGGGGAGAGCTGAGCAGGTACTGGAGCTCGAAGCCGGCCTCCATCAGACGGCCGATGTTCATGATCAGCAGGATGACGAAGGTGGATTTGATGCCCGGCAGCGTGACGTAGCGGATCCGGTTGAAGCGGCCCGCGCCGTCGATCACCGCGGCCTCGTAGAGCGTGGGGTCGATCGCCGTCATGGCCGCGATGTAGATGATGGTGTTCCAGCCGACCTCTTTCCAGACGTTGATGACGCCGACCAGCCACCAGAACATGCTCCCTTCTCCCAGGAAGAAGATCGGCTCCTTGATGAGCTTGAGATTCAGCAGCATCTGATTGATCGGGCCGTTGCTGGCGAAGACGTTCTGCGCCATGCCGACGACGATGACCATACTCAGGAAGTGCGGCAGGTAGGTGATCGTCTGGACGAAGCGCTTGAAGCCGGTGTGGCGCACCTCGTTGAGCAGGATGGCCAGCAGGATGGCCGTCACTGTGCCGAACACGAGGTTGATGACGCTCATGCCGAGCGTGTTGCGGATGCTCTGCAGGAAATCCGCGCGCTTGAAGAGCCAGATGAAATTCTTCCAGCCGACGAATTTGCTCCCGGAGATGCCGAGCTTGGGTTTATAGTCCTGAAACGCGGTGATCCAGCCCCACATCGGGCCGTAGTTGAAAAGCAGCACATAGCAGATCATCGGGACGGACATCAGCACGAGCTGCCACTGTCTCGACAGCTTCTTCCCGAAGCTCGCTTTTTTCGGACCGCCGCTGTTGTTTTCTTTTTGAATCGCAATGCTGTCCATAGCGGTACTCCTCAAATACAGAAAGAGTAGATCAATGCAGCAGAGGGGAGGGTGCTTTGAGACATCCTCCCCTCTGCCATGTTGCCTTAGGCAGGTATTATTTCGTAGAGGAACTGAAAGCTGTTCGATTTAGTTCCCTATCCCTTTTGCGGACTTAGCCCAGAACCTTTGCAGCCTCAGCCTGGACAGCGCCCCACATGTATTCGCCGAACTCGGTGGCGGAGGGAGTGATCTGCTCCACGAAGGAATCCCACAGCGCGTCAAAGTCGGCGGGATCGCACATGATCAGCTCGGGCAGCATCTTGTCCTGGATGTCCAGGAAGTCCTGATGCGCGATGTCAACGGGCGTGTAGTCGATCTGCCAGGCCTCGCCGTAAGGAGCGAGCTCAATGGGAGGATTGACGAAATCGGCAAACTTCTTGTAACCGTAGTTGCTCAGGAACTCCTTGTCGTACTCGCTCATCTGACCGAAGACGATCTCGGGCTGGTTGCCCGGCTCCCAGCAGTTGCCGGCGAGAGGACCGTCAAGGATCCAGCCCTGCTTCTTGGGGCTGCTCTGGGTGAAGGCTTCCGCCTTGTTGTGGAGCTTCCAGTTGGCGTTGAGAGAGTTGTTGTACTGCTCGTCGGTCATCATCAGACGGCCGTCCTCGATGTAGTAGTCCTCGCCTTCAACACCCCAGTTGAAGAGGAGCTGCCACTCGTCGGACATCATCTCTTCCCACATGGCCACGATGCGCTCCGGGCACTCGCAGGAAACGGAGATGCCGAAGCCGCGGCGGATGTTGGGCAGAGAGCCGTTGACATAGTGCTCTTCGATCTCCCTGCCGTCCACATACTCGGGGTCATAGACAAGGCCGAGAGCCACGTAGGTGTTCTTGTACATGTTGGCGTCCTGCAGAGCGAAGGTGGCGGTGTTGAAGTCCCAGGTCTGGTCGAACATGCCGAGGACCGTGCCGCTGGACAGAGCCGCAATGTACTGGTCATAGTTCATGACAAAGGTGTCTTTGGAGATCAGGCCCTTGTGGAACTGCTCGTTGAGCTTCTGGTAGTAGGCCTTCGCGTAGGGCTTGTCGATGAAGGTCTCGGTGTAGAAGTCGGGCGTGCTGACATCGACCAGGACCTCGCCGTCGTTCGGACGGCCCATCAGGTGCTGAACGGGGTTGATGAGGCAGAAGTGACGCCAGCCTTCGCACAGGATGTCGAAGCCGGTGTACGGGGTGCCGTTCTCATCGGTGGGATTGGCCTCGATGAAAGCGTCCAGCAGGTCGAAGTACTCATTCAGGGTGTGGATCTGGGGATAGCCGGCCCACTCGAGGACCTGCTTCTGCACGAAGAACGCGGGGCCGTTGACGCTGTTGACGATCTGCTCGCCGTCGGCAAGGCCGTAGTTCGGGATGATGTACATGACGTCATTGCCGGCCTCATCCTTCTCGATGATGCGGGCAAGCTGCGGCTCGATATGGGCCCACAGACGAGGCGTCTTTTCGGGGCTGACATAGTCGAGCAGGTTGATCAGGGCGCCGTTGGAGATCAGCAGGTCCGCGCTGTTGCCGCCGTCGAACAGGTCGGGATAGTCTTCGCCGGCAATCATCAGGCCAAGCTTTTCATCCAGGTCGCCGGCGAGGAATTCGACCTCGAATTTCAC
>JAFZRG010000258.1 GCA_017619985.1 Bacillota bacterium
AAATCGTTCTTGAGAAGACCGGCAAGCCCATGTGCACCTGGGAGTCCAACGACTGCTGGAGCATCTATCCCCTGGTGAACCAGCACGGCGGCGACTGGCTGACGCCCGACAACGAGGTCCGCATGGACGAGCAGGTCGTCATCGACACCCTGGCCTTCATGCGCAGCATGCTGGACGACGGCACCGCGGTGGCCTGCCCCGGCGGCAACCATCACTCCGAGGAGTACTACGGCTGGATGAACGCGGGCGGCTGCGCCTCCGTGTCCATGCCCTTCTGGTATCTGAACCGCTTCACCGACTACATGCCCGACCTGGCCGGCAAGATGAAGGTCGCCCCGATGCCTCTGTGGTCTGACGGCGGCCACAAGTCCGCGCAGATGGGCGGCACCGGCACCGCGGTCGTGAAGACCAGTGAGCACGTCGACATTGCCAAGGAGTGGCTCGCCTATGCGACGCTGAGCTTCGAGGGCTGTGTGAACACCTGGCTGATCCTCGGCTTCGACCCGATCATGACCGACGTCTACGGTTCCGAGGAGATGAAGGCGCCCAACAAGTTCTTTGACTACTATGACGACACCATCTTCGATATGCTCAAGACCATCTTGGACGACATCCCCGACACCTGTCTGACTGAATACTTCCCGGCGGCGGCCGACATTGTCCGCAACGAGATGGCCTATGACCTTGTGATAGGCGGCGGCGATCCGGCAGAGATCGCCCATGCCTGCGCCGAGGAGCTGCGCGACGCGATCATGTAAACTCCCTTCTCCCGCAGAGATGAGACCCTGAACCCAGCCGGGGCGGCTTCGTCCGTCCCGGCTGCTTTGAATCCGATACACGGAGGCACGGACATGAACGATACAGCCTCAGCGGGCAGGACCCTTCGCAGGCGAAACCTGCTCCTGGACCCCAAGGTGGTCCCCTATGTGTTTATTGCCCCTTTTCTGATCTTTTTTCTCGTCATCTATCTCTATCCCTTCGTCACCACGATCCTGATGAGCTTTCAGAAGATCGACGGGCCGAACAGCGTGGAGTTCATCGGTACCAAGAACTACGAGAAGATGTTCAACCGCAACTTCAAGCAGGCCCTCATGACGACTTTCCGTTACGCCTTCTGGGATGTCGTCGTCCTGACGATCGTTCCTCTGATCTTTGCTGTGATTCTAAACTCGGGCTGCGTGAAGTTCCCGAGCTTCTTTAAATCGCTCTATTTTATCCCCGCGCTGACCTCGACCATCGTCGTCGGCATCGTGTTCCGCCTCGCCTTCGGCACGCTGGAGACCGCGCCCGCCAACCGCCTGCTGGCACTCTTCGGGCAGCCGGCCAAGGACTGGCTGATGTTTGCCGATACGGGCAATTTTGTGCTCATCCTGCTCACCCTGTGGCGCTGGATGGGTGTCAATATCATCTACTACATCTCCGGCCTGCAGTCGATCCCGAGCGAGCTGTATGAAGCCGCAAAGATCGACGGAGCCAACTCCATCCAGCAGTTCTTCCACATCTCCCTGCCCGGCATCAAGCCTGTGCTGATCTACGTGATCACGATCACGGTGCTGGGCGGCTTCGCGATGTTCACCGAGTCCGTGGCGCTGTGGGCGCAGAATAACCCCGGCGGCGTCGGCAGGACGATCGTCGGCTATATGTATCTGATGGGCTTCTACAAGAACAACATGGGCATGGCTTCGGCCGTGGGTCTTGTGCTGCTCGGTCTGGTGCTGGCGGTCAACCTGATCCAGCTGTTCGCCATGGGCTTTTTCAAGAAGGAGGATTGACATGAAGCATTCCAATCGAATCGACGGAAAACGGCAGCGCGTCAAGACCGTCCTGTCCACGACGCTGATGTTCGTCACAGCCGCCCTGCTCATGGTCCCCTTCTATTTCATGTTCCTCTCCTCGCTCAAGCCCGGCACCGAGATGCTGCGCAACGGTCTGAGCCTGACCTTCGACCCGGGGGTCTCCTCCTTCAAGAACTACGAGGCGCTCAACACCTATCGCGACGGCATTTACTGGCAGTGGTACAAATCCAGCCTGATCATCATGGTCCTGCAGACGGTCGTGGGTCTGGTCCTGTCCTCGATGGTGGGCTACGGCCTCGCCATGTACCGCTTCAAGGGCCGCAACGCCGTTTTCACGCTCGTGCTGATCCTGATGATGGTGCCTTTTGAGATCCTGCTGCTGCCGCTGTATCGTATGCTGATCAAGTTCCATCTGACCGACACCTATTTCGGCGTCATTCTGCCCTACCTGGTGCCTCCGTTCATGATCTTCTTCTTCCGGCAGTACGTGCTGAGCCTGCCGAAGGAGCTGATGGAGGCGGCGCGCATCGACGGCTGCACCGATTACGGTATATTCTTTAGAATCATGGTGCCGAACATGATCCCGGCCTTCGGCGCCATGACCATCCTCTCCTGCATGAACAGCTGGAACAACCTGCTCTGGCCGCTGATCGTGCTCAACTCCAACGAGAAGTTCACGATCCCCATCGGCATGGGCACGACCATCACGCCCTACGGCAACGCCTTCGACGTGCTGATGCCGGGCGCGGTCATGGCCGTCGTGCCGATCATCATCGTCTACCTGTTCGCGCAGAAAACATTTATCGCCGGCCTCACCTCCGGCAGTGTGAAAGGATAAGGCCATGAAGAACGCAAGCATCATCCTCGATCAGGATTACCGCATCGGTCTCATCGACAAGCGGATCTACGGCTCCTTCATTGAGCACCTCGGCCGCGCGGTCTACGGCGGCATCTACGAGCCCGGCCACCCGCTGGCGGACGAGCTGGGCTTTCGGACGGACGTGATGGACGCGGTGCGGCGTCTGGGCGTGCCTCTGGTGCGCTACCCCGGCGGCAACTTTGTCTCCGGCTTTCACTGGGAGGACAGCGTCGGCCCGGTGGAGAAGCGCCCGAAGCGCCTCGATCTCGCGTGGTTCACCACCGAGACCAACGAGGTCGGCCTGCACGAGTTTGCCGCCTGGTGCGAAAAGGCCGGCAGCGAGCTTATGTACGCGATCAACCTCGGCACG
>JAFZRG010000259.1 GCA_017619985.1 Bacillota bacterium
CGAGTGCATGGCGGACGACATCATCACCGTCGGCCTGACGAACGGCGTGTCCGGCGAGACGACCTGCGACCACGAGAAACTGCTGACCGTCGGCCTGAAGGGGTACATGGAAGAGTGCCAGGCGAACATCGACGCGATGATGCCCAAATGCCAGCTGGACGAAGAGAAGATCAACTACTGGAAGGCCTGCATCATCCAGTGCCGGGGCCTGATCACCTACGCCCACAGAATGGCGGATGAGGCGGAGCGCCAGGCGGCGGAATGCGCGGACGAAAAGCGGAAGAAGGAACTGCTGCAGATCGCCGAGAACTGCCGCTGGGTGCCGGAGAACCCGCCCCGGACGTTCTGGGAAGCGCTGCAGATGGTCTGGTTCGCGCATACGTATTTCCACATCGAGGTCTGCACGACGGCCAACGGCTTCGGCCGCTTCGACCAGTACATGTGGCCTTACTACAAAAAAGACGTGCTCGACGGGAAGACCCTCACGGAGGAAGAAGCGTTCGAACTGCTCTCCTGCCTGTATCTGAAGGCCTGCGAAGTCTACGAGGTGCGCGACCGCTGGTACGCGACCGGTTTCGCCGGTTATCCGATGTGGGAGATCCTCGTCGTCGGCGGCCAGACGCCGGACGGACGCGACGCCACGAACGACCTGTCCTACCTGTGCCTCGAAGTCGCGAATCAGCTCAAGACCACCCAGCCCGTCATGGCGGTGCGCGTCTGGGACGGCACGCCGGAGGCGCTCGTGCGCAAGGGCTGCGAGATGATCCAGGACGGCCAGGCTAACCCCGGCTTCTTCAACGACTACGCGGCGATGCAGATGACCCTGGGCAAGGGCTGTACGATCGAGGAAGCCCGCGACTGGACCATCGTCGGCTGCATCCAGCCGGGTCCCGGCGGCGGGTCGACGGACGGGTCACCGGACGCCGGCTACGTGAACATGGGCAAGGTCGTGAACTTCGTCCTGCACAACGGCGTGGATCCGGACACGGGCAAACTCATGGGCCTGCAGACCGGAGATCCCAGGGATTTCAAGGATATCGAGGAATTCAAGGACGCGTGCAAGAAGCAGATCCTGTACTTCTACCGCATGATCTGCGACGGCTACAACGTGATGCAGTCCATGCACATGACCCGCTATCCTGTCATCTTTGCCAGCATGCTGACGAAGGGCTGCGTCGAGAGCGGTCGTTCCGTGCAGCACGGCGGCGCGAAATATTCCACGGCCGGCCTGTACCTGACCGGTGCGGCCAACCTGGCGGACTCCATCGCAGCCATCGACACGTGCGTCTACAAGGATAAGCTGCTGACCATGGATGAGCTCATCCACGCCTGCGATACTAATTTCGAAGACGAGAACGGCGAGCGCATCCGTCAGCTGCTCCTGAACCGCCCGCCCAAGTTCGGCAACGACAACGCCTACGTGGACGGCATCTATCACGAGATGATGCAGTTCATCGCGTCGAACGTCCAGAAATGGCCCGACGCCAGAGGCGGCTGGTATTCGTTCAACGTGCATTCGCAGACGGTCAACGTAGCCCACGGCCAGGTGACCGGCGCGACGCCGGACGGCCGCAAGGCGGGCGAACCCTTCTGCGACAACGCTTCCCCGATGATGGGGCGCGACACGAGCGGCCCGACCGCGACGGTGAAATCCGTGGCTTCCATGGGTCAGTCCAGTTTCCACGACGGAGCGCTGTTCAACCTGCGCTTCGACCCGAAGGGCGTCGAAGGCGAGAAGGGCCTGCAGAGCATCGAGGCCGTCATCCGCACGTATTTCAAGCACGGCGGAGAGCACATCCAGATCAACGTCGTCGACACCGAGACCCTGAAGGACGCGCAGATCCATCCCGAGATGCACAAGGGCCTCATGGTGCGCGTTGCAGGCTACATGGCCTACTTCACCGAGCTGGACAAGAGCGCGCAGGACACGATCATCTACCGCACGGCCCACTTCGAGCACGCATAATCCATGACCAGAGCGCTGATCGGAAACATCCAGAAATATTCGACCGAGGACGGCCCCGGCATCCGCACGACGGTGTTCCTGAAGGGCTGTCCTTTGCGCTGCCGCTGGTGCCACAACCCGGAGTTGATCGCGCCCAAGCAGCAGCTCATCCGCATGCCGAAAAGCTGCATCCGCTGCGGGTATTGCCTGACGCACTGCCCGCAAGGCGCGCTATATGTGGACGCGGACGAGCGCATCCAGATCGACCGCGGAAAGTGTGATCTGTGCCTGCAGTGCACGCAGTTCTGCTGGGCGAACGCGCTGCGTCCCGTGGCAAAGGAGATGACTCCGGAAGAAGTCCTGTACGAGGTGCTGCAGGACAAAGAGTTTTACGACCGTTCCGGCGGCGGCATGACCCTCAGCGGCGGCGAAATGCTGTCGCACCCGGATTTCTGCGAAGAGATCATCGGTCTGGCCGCGGAAGAGGGCATCGGCGTCTGTCTGGACACGTCCGGCTTCGGCGACGGAGACGCGCTGCTCCGTCTGGCTTTCAAGGAGAACGTGACGGATATCCTGTACGATATGAAGGCGATCGACGACGCGGTCCATAATAAATACGTGGGGCAGAGCAACGCGCTCATCCTGGAGAATCTTCGGCGTCTGGCGGCAGACCCGGCTGTAAGGGCCAAGATCCGCATGCGCATGCCTCTCGTGAGCGGGGTCAACGATACGCCGGCGATCCTCGAAGAAACGGCTGCGCTGTACAAAGAACTGGGACTGAAGAAGCTCACCCTGCTGCCGTATCACGATCTGGGCAACGCGAAGATGCGCAACATCGGCGGCACGCCGGAGGTCTTCGAGGCGCCTTCGGACGAAAGAGTGGAAGAGATCCGCGCGTTCTTCCGGAAAAGCGCCGGCATGGACGTCGAGATCCTGGGCAAGGTATAGAGGAAGGAGAACCGCAAGATGTACGATTTCAAAGGAAAAGTCGCGGTCGTCACCGGCGCGGGAAGCGACATGGGCGCCGCGATCGTCAAGAAGTTTACGGACGACGGCGCGAACGCCGTGCTGATCGGCGTCCACGAGGAGACCATACGCAAGACTTACGATGATCTGGGGCTGGACGGGTCGCGCGCCATCTGCATCGAGGCGGATGTCTCCGACGAAACCGCGGTGAAAGCGGCCGTCAGGCAGGCTCTGGACAAGTTCGGCCGCATCGACTTTCTTGTCAACCTGGCAGGCATCGAGGGCCCGAACAACAGCCGCACGGAGGAATACAGCTACGCGATGGCC
>JAFZRG010000032.1 GCA_017619985.1 Bacillota bacterium
CGTGACCCCGTCTTCAATGACGACAGTCTTAATATCATTTGATACATGTTCTTTATACCAAGGCTGCTCACGGTTATCCGAGTAATTATCCATCTCACCCGTTCCGGAGATCGTGAGAATGCCGTCGTCCGACAGCGTCCATGTCAGATCATCGCCGCAGATACCCGTCTCTTCCGCATAGGAAATCTGCACTGCCTGTCCGGATCCCAGGACCAGACTCAGGATCAATAGAATACTCAATAATCTCATTAAATGCCGTTTCATGTCAGACTCCTTTCCCCGGATCGGTTATAACACATATTGATTGTATCACATTTTTAACAACAAGAAAGCCGGCAGCGATCGCTGCCGGCTGGTTGTTGCTTAGAAACGGACATCCGTGATACCTGCCTGCTTTAGGATAGCGTTTGCCGTGTGCCTGGATTTGATCCCGGAATCTACAGTGATGGACCGATTGCTGATCGGACTGTACCAGATATCGTGGTCACCTTTTCCGTGACGCAGGAAAACACAGTTATATGAGAGCAAGACCGACCGGACTTTCTTCTCATATTCAGCCATTACGCCAGTGCGCGCTGATAACGTTCCGAGCAGTAGCGGTAACCGGACGCGGATTCCTGTCCGTTCAGCGCGATGATCTCCGGAGCGGCCTGCCGTACCCGTTCGATCAGGGCATCGTAAGAACCGGACTCCAGAACAAGTCCGGGGATCTCCTCGCTTGTTGCAATCCAGACCTGGGCTTCTTCGTCCCAGGTCATTTGGATCGTGTATTCCATAATAACCTCTTTCATCATTATCAACCCTCCTTTCTAAAGAAATGCGTCGCAATTCCAGTCGAAAGAAGGCAGTCCCCGCCTCAAGAAGCAGTCAGATAATAACACAAATTCTGGTAAAAATCAATCGCCCTCAGTAGTGCCGACCGCGGCGGACTCGTCGGTGTTGAGCAGGTCGACCTGCAGGCAGTGCAGACCCACGTTCTCCGGACGGGCGTCGTCTTTCACCTGCCAGTAGTAGTGCACGCCATAGTAGCGGTAGTCCATTTCGTCTGCGCCGTTTTCCGACGGTACCAGCACCTGGATGTACGTTATTTCCGGCCGCAGGTACCAGTCCGTCCGATTGCCGGATTCCAGCGATCCCCCGCCGCCGGCGAGTTCCTCGATGCCGGCCTTGATGTAGACGTCGCAGCGGAAGAAATCGAAGAGCGCGTCGACCTCCTGCTCGAACGTTTCGCTCTGCCGTGTCTCCTCGCTGAACAGGCTGCAGAAGCCGTCGCGGTCCTTTTCAGTCAGGCAGCGGATGATTTTGTTGGATTCCTCCTTGACGAGTTCGCTGTCTTCCGACGTCAGCTTGTTGATCAGATTCAGGCTGAACTGTGAACACGCGGTAAGGCTTAGTACGCACAGTGCTGCGATCAATAAAAAAAGAATCCCCCGATATGCTTTTCTCATAATCCCCCCTCTTTTCTGTATCTCTTTAAAAACTCCTCCAGGAACGCGTGCCGCTCCTCCGCCAGCGCCTTCCCTGCTTCCGTATTCATCAGATCTTTCAGCAGCAGGAGTTTGTCATAGAAGTGCTGCACGGATTCGTCCAGAGAACGGCCGTGCTCGCCGCCGTAGGCGAAGGTGCGGGCGATGCCGATGGCGCCGATCGCGTCCAGACGGTCGGCGTCCTGCACGACTTTGGCCTCGAGCGTGTCCGGCACGCGGTCCCGGTTCTTGCTGAATGATATCGCGTTGATGACCGCGCAGATCCGCTCGGTCTCCTCTTCTGTCGCACCATTTGCCGCCAGGAACACACGTGCGTTCGCGTTGTTCTCCGTCGCGAACAGCTTGTGGTCGTCCGCGTCGTGCAGCAGCGCCGCCAGAACGGCGGTCTCCACGTCGCAGCCGGGTTCCTTCTCCGCGATCTTCAGCGCGTTGCGGTACACTCTCATGGTGTGCGCCGCATCATGCCCGCCGGCATTCCCGCGGAACAGTTCTTCGATATACGCGATCGCGTTGTCTACGGCTCGTTCGTGCATGCTTTCCTCTTCTTCAGGGTCACGTACCCGATCGCGCCGAGCGCGAACAGAACGATGCTGATCACCTGCGCCTGGCGCAGCGGGCCGATCATCAGCGAGTCGGTGCGCAGGCCTTCGACGAAGAAGCGCTCGAGCGAGTACAGCATCAGGTACAGGCACAGGATCTGGCCCTTGAAACTCTGCCGGCCGCTGTGCGCAAGCCACACGAGGAACAGGCACAATAGCAGGCACCAGATCGACTCGTACAGGAACGTCGGGTGCACGAACTTGCCGTTCACGAGCATGCCCCAGGGCAGCGCCGTCTCGCGGCCGTAGGCCTCCTGGTTGAAGTAGTTGCCCCAGCGGCCGATGGCCTGGCCGAGCGCGATGGACGGCATCACCAGGTCGATGTACCGCAGCACATCCTCCTTCCAGACCCACTTGAGAAGGATCATCGCGAGGCCGACCCCGACGAGGATGCCGCCGTGGATCGCGAGCCCGCCCGCGCGGATGTTGAGGATGCTCTTCAGGTCACCCTTGTACTGGTCCCACTGAAACAGGACGTAGTAAGCCCGCGCCCCGATGACCCCCGCAGGGATGCTCCAGAGCACGATGTCCAGCAGCCGGTCGGAACTCAGCCCGAGCTTCGGCGCCCGGCGGTACGCCAAAACCACGGCAGCGACCATGCCCAGCCCGACGAGCAGGCCGTACCACATGATGTCGATGCCGAAGACCGTAAAGGCGACCCGGTTCGGTGTTTTCAGCAGGAAATCAAACATTACGCCTCCGGCGCGCCGCCGCAGTCCTTGAAGATGTCCCAGGCGGTCTGGCGGATGAAGATCTCGAAGTCGCGCTCGATCGTGTGCGTGGACCCGTAGCAGACCACGAACGGCTGCTTGGCGTAGACCAGGCCCACGTCGTTGGCGATGCCGTCGTCGTCGCCGGTCTTGTGCGCGATGCGCATGTTCCAGTCGGAGATGTAGCCGGGGATCTTGTGGTTGATCTGCTGGCGCGCGAGGATCTCCTCCGCGTACGCGCTCGTCTTCTCATCCACGAATTCTCTGCGGTAGAGCTTCTCGAGCAGCATGCCCATCTCCGCGACGGAGAAACCGTTCTCGATGCCCTGCGCAGCCAGTACGGAGTCGAACATGATGCGGCGCAGCTTCGTCACGTGCAGGCCC